>NZ_RHOE01000029.1 GCF_003946385.1 Loigolactobacillus zhaoyuanensis | reverse complement strand
ACCCCCTTACAAGTTGAAATCGCAACACTTACGAGCCAAATGGCCGCCTGATTTAATGCTTTCCATGGTTCAAATAAGTTATTAATCACGATTAATGATTTATTTGAGCTGTGGAAGGTAAACGCGGTTCTGAATGTCTCTTAAAACCTGTCTCAAATATTGACTTCAATCCACTTTTTAAATTGCCAAGTTTGCGGAAATTTATTAGCAAAATTTTGTCCTTTAACTTTGACGCGAATTTCATATTCGCCAGCCTTTAGTTGCTCGTAATTCCAAGAAATTGGCAGTGTCAAAGTTGAATTAGGTGCAATACTAACATTGGTTGCCTTAAAAGAATGAGTTGAACCTAATACACCTTTTTTCAAAATAACCGCACTGACGGTTGCTTTAGTGATCGCCATTACTTTAGGATCACGTAATTTTATCCCCATCGCCGGATGTCGCTGATATAAAATTGGCTTAGTTTCCACATATTTTAAATCTGGATAACTCAAGTACGGACTCCCTTGAAGGATGATCCCAACTGAGTAAGCATAATTACCACCGACTGCATTGGCACCTTTAGTTCCCTTATTGCCATACTCAATAAAATGCCAATCACCATAAATCATGCCGCGATAATCTTTCTTGGGCATTTGGATCGTTGCCGATATTATCTTCACTTCTTTAGGATTCAGCTTGATCAATTCAGCACCTTTAGTTAACTTCGCAACTTGGGTAAACGGTGTTTGCAGACTCGAATCCAGCCCCGTTTTTTTAGCGGTAAAGTCGATGCCACCACCAGATTGAGTGTAAGCATTACGTAAATCAGAATGGACCACTATTTTATGGTCGGTAAAATTCTGTACCCGCATGCGAATAGTTCGTTTGACATCACGCGGATAACTTAAATTAAAATAATTTAAGCTCATATCTACTTGTTCATCCGGTAGAATGGGCTGAATTTCAAAATCCGACTGTTCTGTGGTCACCGCAGCAAACGCTTGATCAGGCCGCAATAAAACAAAACTAGCCATGGCCAAAATTATACCTATTAAATAAATTCCTATTTTCTTTTTCAAATTCATCCCTCGATATTCTTGATCTATGGTGTTAATGCCAATGTCCAGGTCAAAGTCGTTTGGTAATGAGTTGGATAGCGTTTAGTTGTGTCCGGAACATGCAGTCCGACCCCGTATTTAGCATCATCTCCGCTACCAAATGATAAGCGCCAAATATTAATACCGGAGTTATCATACTTGGTTCCTTCTGGATCACTACCAGATGATGCGCTTGGCGTTATTGTATCTTTGAAGTGACCCTGTTTACTTTGCGTTAAAACAACTGAACTAGTGGTTGCCGCAGGGTTTAAGTTAAATGCCGTTAACGTTGACATTGAATCACTGTCATCAACGGTAGCCGCACTATCATCACTACCAGTTATCCGCTCAACAGCTGCATCTTGAAATTGTAGTGTAGCATCATCTAGATCATGTGCCGTCGTCAAGTCAGGATTCGTGCTATTTGGATCGACATCAGATTTGAACTGACCGTTCTGTTGCACACTTAGCTGCCAACCATCAACGCCGTAGAAATCACTGACGGTGACGCCATAGGGTTGAAATTTACCATTTTGTCCATCACCTGTTCCTAAATAATAAGTTTCATTAGATTGGGCAGTTGAAAAGCGACCAAAATCAAGAATTGGATCAGCATCAAGTTTTAACATCGCACGCTCATACCGATACGTGATCACTTGGTTTTCTTTGCTGATTGTTGGATCTATTTTCTCAGCTTGTTGGTAAGTTGCGCTCGATAAGTCAATATCTTGTGTATAATCGACAACTGTCCAATCTTTGATTGCTTTTGGCCGAATCAAATCTGAATTGAGTGCAGACACTACTTTACCAACCTGGCCAGTTACAACAACGTCAGCCGATAATTTCGTTGGGTTACTCATGTCTGACTCGCGGTCAAGGTAACGAAAAGTCACGGAACCATCAACTTGCGGTAAATGAACAATTGCGGTATTTGACGTTACACTATTGCTACCATTACTAGCAGTGGCCTGATTATCAATATCTTGATCACCAGCTGCATCAGCTTTGACCTTAGCTTGAAATTGCAACGAGAATCCTTGACCTAACTGCAAAGCATAAGGAAACTTAATAGTTGACCCACTTATAAAGCCTGAATCATCAATTGGCGTGAATTGATGATTATTATCGTCATCAGCCAACTTTAAGCTTCCTGTTTGATACTCCAAATCAGCATCAAGTTGGTCTTTGATCTCACCATTTGAGATGCCAGTCAGATTAGCATAATCTAACTGATAAGTGACTGTATCTCCAGGTTTAGCTTCGACCTTGTTACTAAATACCGGATCAGCTGCACTATCGTTGCGCACCTGCTTACTTAGTGCAAAGTCAGCTGGCGGTTGTTTCTTTTCATATTTGTAATTCACGACATAACCAGCTGTTGCAGAGAAAGTCCCTTGGTCTTTACCGTCAGGCGTATTAGCCGTGTACTCACCGATATAGTGATACCAATTACCACTACTATCTTGGATCCACGCTTGGCGCCGACTTGAGCCATCCCAAGTAATGCCAGGCTCACCCGCCATAGTGATTGGCGTCGTAATTTGACTGCCACTATCTTTGTCAACAAAGTTCAGCGTAATTGGCTGGGCACTTTGCGGGGCCTTCAATAAAGCGACTGATTGAAAAGTTGGATGAGCACCGGTAGCACCGGTATAGCCATAATAAACTTGCGTCCCACCAAAAACTTTATTAACGTCCTTGACTTCATAAGAACTACCTTGTGTTGGATCATCATCTAACGTGTAAGTTAACGTACCACCCTGTGTCCGAATACCATTAACATAAGTTACCTTAGGTACCCAAGAGACTTGGAAATGACGCCATTTATTATTGGCCAACGGTGTTTTAACCGGAATATATTGGAGATGCCCCACCTGTGACGAATTCTTTGTTGTCAGCGGTGTATCTCCTGGACGAACGACTCCCAAGTGTCCAGTATTTTCTGTGTTAGCAGTTCCTAAATCAAACTGATCATCTGCAACACCAGATACATTCCACCAAGTGTCCATTTCAATTGCCAAAGCATTTCGAACATAGTTGGAAATCATATGATTGCTGCCATCAGTTGACCACGGATAAACACCTAAACCACCACCCGGGGAACCATAAGCTGATTGGCCTGCTGGATCATTTTGTAAGACGAAGGCCATTCCATCGGCGGCACCATAGCGACCTGTTTTATCACCAAAATAATGCCACGTGTCATACGTAAAGGGACCGGCTAAATCGATTTTCTTTTTCGACCAAATACCACCAACCTGCCAAACAGTATTTTTCGGTGTCACGATCACGGCCTGCGGATAAT
The DNA here is from genome assembly GCF_003946385.1 of Loigolactobacillus zhaoyuanensis. Lineage (GTDB taxonomy): Bacteria > Bacillota > Bacilli > Lactobacillales > Lactobacillaceae > Loigolactobacillus > Loigolactobacillus zhaoyuanensis. Next base: position 29,378 of record NZ_RHOE01000029.1, on the reverse strand, counting down.
CAGCTGGCAATCGTGAATTATTCGGTACATTAGCCGGTTTAGCCCCGCTAACTACAAAAAGATCGGACACTTTTAGCGAAGATGCAGGCGGCGCTACTGGGAAAGAATAGTCTGGGGCTGCCACAGCTGGTTTAGCCAAATAAAAGAATATAGCCAAGAAAGAAACGATCAAAAGCGAAAAAAATTTATATTGTTTTTTCAAACGATCACTCCCTACAAAATCATAAAATATTTAAGTTTAATTTAAGGTTTGTTTGATCATTGTTAGCTTAACCTGCTTTATCTCAAGTTTCAATGTCAATATTTCACTATCATTTTTTCACCATTTGAATAATCATCCCTATATAAGCGTTTGTATTACACGTTTTCATTATTCATGTATTATTTTCATTATATTATAATGAGATTTTCGGTTTAAATTCAATATATAATAAATGATATTTTAATTTTAGCTAACATTTTAGTTGAATTACCTTACAAGCATTAAACTTTCTCATAAATAATTAAAATTTCTTCAAATTAGAATATAGACGTTACCTGATTTGGTTTAACTAAAATCTATAAAATAACTATACAAAAAGGCAATCTCCAGATTGAAGATTGCCTTTTAGCGTATCAAAATTTTATTTCTTGCTATCGATTCTTCATTTCACGTTGCAACTCACGATCTTGGTCGCGGCGTTTCAACGTTTCGCGTTTATCATAGTTATGCTTCCCCTTAGCCACACCCAAAAGTAGCTTGGCAAAACCATGCTTCAAGTAGACACGTAATGGGACTAAGGTAACACCCGTACCTTGAGTCGCCTCAGACAGCTTTTTAATTTCTTTTTTACGCAGTAATAATTTCCGATTCCGTAACGGATCGACATTAAACTGATTTCCTTGCTCATAAGGACTGATATGAACATTTTCCAACCAGACTTCCCCATTACGGACGCGGGCAAAACCGTCCTTTAAATTAATTCGTGCATTGCGAACTGATTTAATTTCTGTCCCCGTCAAAACTAAGCCAGCTTCATAGGTTTCTAATATGGAGTAATCGTGACGAGCTTTTTTATTCTGTGCTAAAACATTATCAGCTGATTTTGCTTTTTTTACCACTCCAATCACCTCTACTTCACAATTATTGTCTATTACCATGGCAAAAATCAGTCACGAGAACTATAACAAGACTCATGCACTACTTATAGCTTATTTATGGCTATCGTGATTTTGATTGTTGCGAATCGTAAATGGATGACTCGCATTGTTGCTACCATTATGCTGATTGCGGTTGCTACTAGTGGTACTTGAGTGGTTACGGTTGCCATTGTTAGTGGTACCTTGCCGATTACCACCATTGTTTGCGCCTGACCGATTATGATTACTCGTTTGACTGCTACTACGGTTACCCTTATAACCACCACGACTATTGCCATGACTTTGGCTACTGCCAGGACGCCGGTTGTTGCTGCCCTCACGTCGTTGGAAATTACGGCGTGGCTTTGGCCGCTCAACTAAGTCACCGAGATCACTCGTTGGCGTGTTTTCATCAGGTAATAACTTAAAGTTGATCTGGCTTTGATCCATATCAATGTCAGTTAACGTCACCTTAACTGGTTGGCCAACCCGATAAGTCTTTTTGGTATGTTCGCCAACCATTGCCATATAGCTTTCAACAAAGTTATAGTAATCATCGCCCATGGTTGAAATATGGACTAAGCCTTCAACTGTATTAGGTAACTCGATGAATAAGCCAAACTTAGTAACCGAACTAACAACGGCATCAAATTCTTCACCCACATGTGGCAACATATATTCTGATTTTTTCAAATCATCAGTGTCACGTTCGGCATCGATCGAGCGGCGTTCCATTTCAGAACTATGCTTAGCAATGTCGGCTAATTGATCACGATATTGCTCTTGTGCTTCTTCGCCAACACCATTTTCTTCGTACCAATGAATCAAGCGATGAACCATTAAATCAGGGTAACGCCGAATTGGTGACGTAAAATGCGTATAGTATGAAGCCGCGATCCCAAAATGGCCTAATTGTTGATCAGCATACTTAGCTTGCTTCATACTCCGTAACATCATAATTTGGATAACTGGCTCAACTGGTTGACCTTGAACCTTGGCCAAAACAGCTTGCAGCATCCGTGGTTTGATGTTTTGGCTATCACCTTTAGCGACTACACCAATGTTATTAATGAATTCATAGAAAGCGCGCATTTTTTCGCTGTCAGGCGTTTCATGGACCCGGTACACGAAAGGTACGTGTAAACGACTATAATGTTCGGCTACGGTTTCGTTAGCCGCTAGCATGAAGGATTCGATCATCCGTTCACTAGTCCCACGATCACTAACAACGATATCAGTTGGATGACCGTCGCTATCAACAATAATTTTAGCCTCGGGACGGTCAAAATCAATTGCCCCTCGATCATGCCGCATTTGGAATAAAATCTTGTGCAAGGTACCCATTTGTTCAAACATTGGCACTAAATTAGCGTATTCAGCTCGTACTTCGGCGTCATTGTCATCCAAAATTTGATTAACGGCCTTGTAAGTCATCCGGGCTGCACTTTTAATAACTGCTGGGAAGATTTCGTGTTTGACGATCTTACCTTTAGGATCAACTTCCATTTCACAAGTCATCGTTAAACGTTCAACTTGTGGATTCAAGGAGCAAATGCCATTAGACAAGCGTTCTGGCAACATGGGCAATACGCGGTCAGTTAAATAAGTACTAGTTCCACGCTCGAAAGCCTCAGCATTCAATGCAGTTCCTGGTGTAACATAATGCGCTACATCGGCAATACTGACACCTAAATGATAATTACCATTATCCATTTTCCAAACCACAACCGCATCATCGAAATCTTTTGAAGTTTCGCCATCGATCGTGACAAAGTCTTGATCCGTTAGATCACGCCGACCTTGCTTTTCTGCTGGCTGAACTTCACTAGGAATTTCATTAGCTTCCTGCATAACTTCGGTTGGAAAATCAGTTGGAATACCGTGCCGATGTACGATCGATAAAATATCGACACCCGGTGCGTTTTTGTTACCAAGATCTTGCTTGGCGATCCCCAACATACTCTTAGGATTTTCTTCGCTAGGAAATTTAGTGATATCTACAACTACCATGTCGCCATCTTGTGGTTGTACGCCCTCATCAGTGATAATTACAGGAACATCCTGTAAGCTACGTTGAGTCAAACTAACATAGCCATACTGACCTGAACTAGCCACTTGACTAGTTGGAAAGCCCGTGAATTCACCGACAACTGTGGTGAAATTACGCTTAAGTATATTGACGATCTTACCTTCAGGACCTTTACCACTATTAGGAACTGCGGCCTTGATCACTTCAGCTTCAACTTCATCACCATTTAACGCAAAATTCGTATTATCAGCTGAAACGTATACATCCGGTAATTCTAAATCATAACTAATAAAACCAAAGCCGCGATCATTGGCGTGGAAAACCCCGCTGACTTTTTGACGTTCAACCGCCACGCCAAAATGACCACTACCATTTAATTTAATTTTTTTATCTTGTTGTAATTGCGTCAAGGTTTGAACCAGCACCTTAAAGGCCGCTGCATTACGTAAATGTAGCTGTTGATCCAATTCTTCAGCAGTAAAATAACGGTTCGCATGTTCTGTTAAAAAGTTTAATACTTCAGTTTGAAATAATTCATCGTTTTTCAAAGTAAACCTCATTTCTTCTCAATAAAATTCCTATAATCAGCAAAAAACCTCCTGCAATAATAACAGGAGGTTGGCGAACTAGTGCGATGACACGTAAGCCAAAGCTAGCGAAAACACAAAAAATAAAACGCCAAGTACGATCGTTACCTTTTGCATGAACGCTTCAAAACCGCGTGCCTTTTGTTTACCGAATAGGTCCTGTGCACCGCCGGATAAGGCGCTCAATGCGTCTTGCTGTTTACTTGGTTGCATTAAGACCGCGATCACGATTAGTACACAAACAATCAACAGTAGGGTTAAGATAGTGTTGTACACCCTAGTTTCCTCCTAACATTTAACAAATTCATTGCTATATTTAGTCACTAAGTTAGTATGATTGACTGGCCAACTTATTATGACCAACCGATTAAGTTTAATAGTAGTATTATACCATTGTTTAATCGAGAACAAAACCTAAATCAATCAAGTTTGTAGATTTTTGCGCTTAGCAGCGACTTGCATTAATTTACGCCGGACTGCCCCGCGTTGCTCATGTGCGGTCAACACAATTAACGTATCACCAGCCCGTAATAGTGTATCGCCGTGGGGAATTAACTCACGCTCCTGCCGCCGAACTGCGATCAATAAACTTTCTTGTGGCCATTTCACATCGCGTACTTGCTTGTCTTCCAGCGGACTCCCAGCAAATACTGGCATTTCCACCCGATCATTTTTGCCACTCATTCGCGCTAAGGTATTACCAAAATTTAAGCGTGATAATAGCGACTCGTAGATTGGGGCACCGCCTAGCACATCCACCACTAAATAAGCGACCAGCGATACTAGCGCCAAAGGCATCAGATGCCGCAAATCACCGACCATTTCAGTGATCAGCAGAATCGCGGTAAATGGCGCCTTACCGATTCCAGCGAAATAACCCGCCATGGCAAAAATAACAAAATTCATGACGTACATGGCGGGCATCCAGTGCCATTGCACAAACAACGTCCCTAACAATGCACCTAATAATGCGCCTAGAGTCAAAATTGGCAGAAAAATACCACCCGGTAAGCCAGAACCATATGAAATCATTGAAAAAATAAACCGGAGCAGAAATAGCCCTAACAACGGCCAAAATGAGGGTAGTTTAAGCGCTAAACCTAGGATAACTAAATTGCCACCACCCAGAGTATTCGGCCAGAAATAACCAATTGGAATTACTAATAATAATGGAATAAGGCCTTGAAAGGCGCGCGGTAACCATTTAAGCCGGCCATACCATTTTGGTAAGGCCAACAACACCCGCTGGTACAAGTAGCCACATAGTCCCAGCACAATACCTAAAATGATCAATTGCCAATATAACGCTAGCGGAAAGCTCTGAACATAATGAATATGTAAAACTGGCGTTAAGCCAAAAAAGTTTAGCGACACAAAGTCAGCTGCAATCGCACTGGCCAGTGACGTCATCCAAACTAATGGTGAAAAATTATGGTAGATTTCCTCCAACACAAATAAAGTACCCGCAATTGGTGCATTAAACGCCGCCGACAAACCAGCAGCTGCCCCACTTGCCAGCAAAATGCGCTTTTCCGAATCAGAACGACCTAACTGGGTGGCTACACCTTGCCCAACCGCCGCGCCTAACTGGATCGATGGTCCTTCACGCCCAAGAAACAATCCTGGTCCAATGCCTAAAACGCCCGCAATAAATTTACGCCATAAAATCGACCACCACGAAATAGTTAAATCTCCAGCTAATTGGCCTTCAACCTGCGGAATTCCTGATCCCATAATGTTAGGCTCACCCTTAACCAATAAACCAATAATTAAGGCGAGCAGCACGCTTACCAATGGTAAAATCACTAACCAACCAGGTTCGGTGTGCAACCATTGATACACCTGGATCGTTTGTTGTAAGCCCAGCTCGATCAACCAGCGAAAGGTGCTCACAACAACGCCACTTAATAAGCCGATCAATAGCCCTTTCAAGATAAATTTTAAGCGTGTATTGTCTAGTTGTTTCAATCTTTGCAAGTAATACACCTCTTAAAAATAAAATAAACTTCTAAATCTAATATAACATTTTAATCAAAGAGTTTAAAATCAACTTTGTCCGCTAATTTCATTGCCCGACAAACCTTTATCAACACTCTTTCAGAAAAAATTAATTAAATTTTCATTTTGCTATTTATTATCTCATCAAATAATGGTAATCTTTTAATTAACAACAAAAAGATAATAAGAAAGACAAATACGAACCGTTGTCCTGACAGTGAATCGAGATCAGTGGAAACTCGATGAGGCACCAGCGCTTTGGAATAACACTTTCTTTGATCGCGAGCTGAACAATAATCAGTAGGCTACGCCGTTACCGGTACGTTACCATCCGGAAGTGCATGTTTGTGCACTTAGTAAGCTGGCTCGTGTAGACGGGCAACTTGGGTGGTACCGCGAAAATAGTCCTTTTCGTCCCTTGATTGGGGACGGGAAGGGCTATTTTTTTCATTCCAACACCTAAGGTCAATTAAAATTCAGGAGGTCTTTTCATGCATTTATTTATTCCCACTGCTTATGATCCAAAATTATCTATTCGCGAAACTCAGGAAGCCATCCGCTATATCCGCGAAACTTTTCAAGATGAATTCGGTGAACAACTTAACCTGTCCCGAGTCTCAGCACCAATGATGCTTGATCGCGCTACTGGCTTAAATGATAACTTGAATGGTGTCGAAGCTCCCGTTTCATTTACGATGAAGGATATGCCAACTAAAACGATGGAGATCGTGCATAGTTTGGCTAAATGGAAACGCAACGCACTGGGCCGCTTTGGTTTCCAACCTGGTGAGGGTCTGTACACTAATATGAACGCCATTCGCAAGGATGAAGACTTGGACAACTTTCACTCAATTTACGTTGATCAATGGGATTGGGAAAAAGTGATCACAAAGGAAGAACGGACGATCGAGACGTTGCAACAAACTGTCCGTCAGATTTTCAAAGTGATCAAACACATGGAACATGAAGTTTGGTACAAGTACCCAACAGCAGTCCATCATTTACCAGACGAACTTCATTTTATCACCACGCAAGAATTAGAAGATCGCTGGCCTGATAAAACGCCTATGGAACGCGAAGACTTGATTGCTAAAGAATTAGGTTGTGTTTTCATTATGCAGATCGGCGGCACCCTAAAATCCGGTAAACGCCATGACGGTCGCGCCCCTGACTATGATGATTGGACGCTTAATGGTGATCTGATTTTCTGGTATGAACCATTAAACTGTAAATTAGAAATTTCAAGTATGGGTATTCGTGTAGACGAAGTGGCAATGGCGAAGCAGTTAAAAATCGCTGATGCCGAAGATCGCTTACACTTACCTTTCCATCAAAAAATCATGCACGGCGAACTACCTTACAGCATTGGCGGCGGCATTGGTCAATCTCGTTTATGTATGCTCTTATTAGGCAAGGCCCATGTTGGCGAAGTTCAAGCTAGCGTTTGGCCACAAGAAATGCTTGATCAATGTGCAGCACATGACATTCATATTCTATAGCAGTAATTAAATCAAAAAAAGTTGTGACATAAGTAAATTATGCCGCAGCTTTTTTGATTCGCTGAACTTTATAGATCTGAACACTACCATAAAACAAATAATTCTACCTGTCGAAATCTGATCACTTTTCTATAATTTGCCTTAATTTATGGCAAAAAAAAGAAGCAGGCGTCCCTACTTCTCTCATAAAACTTTTTAAATTAACCTTGATAATTAACTAATTCTAAGAATGAATCAGGTTGTAAGCTTGCGCCACCAACCAAGCCACCATCAATATCAGGTTGAGCCATTAATTCTTTAACGTTAGCAGGTTTCATTGAACCACCATATTGGATCCGTACGTTTTCCGCAGTTGTTTGGTCATAAAGGCCGGCAACTGTTTCGCGGATCAAATGACAAACTTCTTGAGCTTGTTCTGGAGTGGCTGTTTCGCCAGTACCGATAGCCCAGATTGGTTCGTAGGCAATAACAGCTGAAGCAACTTGTGCAGCTGATAAGTCTTTTAAAGCGGCTTTGATTTGGCCAGAAACCCATTCGTTAACCTTACCGGCTTTACGAGTTTCTAAAGTTTCGCCACAGCAAATGATTGGTGTAACACCATTTTTGAATAAAGCGTGGGCTTTTTTGTTAATGTCTTCATCTGTTTCATGGAAATATTCGCGACGTTCGCTATGACCAATAATACCGTAGTCAACGCCCATTTCAGCTAAAACTTTAGGTGAAGTTTCGCCAGTAAAAGCACCAGCTTCTTCAAAGTAGCTGTTTTCTGAAGCAACTTTTAAATCAGTACCTTTAGCAGCATCGATCAAAGTTTGTAAGTCAACGGCAGGTGCACCGATAACAGCCTCAACTTTAGCTGGATCAGCTAATTTACCTTTGATTCCGGCAACAAATTCAGCCGTTTCTTTAGGGTTTTTGTTTAATTTCCAGTTACCTGCAATGATTGGTTTACGCATTTGTAACATCCTTTCATTTATGTAAACCTAGGCCATAACGACCTAGATTTGCTAGTTATTATTTGTTAGAAATAGCAGCAATACCAGGTAATTCCTTACCTTCGAGGTATTCAAGTGAAGCACCGCCACCAGTTGAGATATGAGTCAATTGGTCGCCAACGCCTAGTTGCTTAACGGCTGCAGTCGAATCGCCACCACCGACGATCGTTGTTGCATCAGATAAAGTACCTAAGAACTTACCAATTTCCAAAGTGCCTTTAGCATAGTTGCTCATTTCGAACACACCCATAGGGCCGTTCCAAACAACTGTTTTAGCATCTTTTAGGACATCTTTAAAGTTAGCAATTGACTTTTCGCCAATATCTAAGGCCATGTAGCCATCAGGAATATTGCCTTCAACGTCTTTGCTAGGTACATCGTTGCTGAATTCTTCAGCGACAATATTATCAACAGGCAAGACTAACTTGTCGCCAGCTTTGTCGATGATTTGTTTAGCTAATTCGATTTTATCTTTTTCGACTAACGATTTACCAATGCTTAAGCCTTTAGCTGCATAGAATGTATAAGTCATGCCACCGCCGACGATAACTTTGTCAGCTTTGCTTAATAAATGATCGATCACACCGATTTTATCAGAAACTTTGGCACCACCTAAGATGGCAACAAATGGGTGCTTAGGATTGTCAACAGCTTCACCTAAGAACTTGATTTCCTTTTCCATTAAGAAGCCAGCAGCTACTTTTTGGCCTTTAGCCTTCATAGCAGTTGCGATACCTACGTTTGAAGCATGGGCACGATGAGCTGTACCAAATGCATCGTTGACGAATACGTCGCCTAATGAAGCCCAGTATTCGCCTAACTTAGGATCGTTTTTGCTTTCGCGCTTGCCAAAGTCATTATTGATATCTTGGAAACGAGTGTTTTCCATAACCAATACTTGACCAGCAGCCATAGCACTAACAGCATCTTCTAATTGTTTACCTTCGTTAACGGGAACAAAAGTAACAGGTTGGTTCAAAAGCTCAGCTAAGCGTTCAGCAACTGGCTTCAAGCTTAGTTCTTTTTTATCTTCGTCAGATTTGATCCGGCCTAAATGAGAAAGCAAGATTGCTTTACCACCATTTTCAACTACGTATTTAATAGTTGGTAATGCGGCAACAATCCGGTTATCGTCACCAATGACGCCACCTTTGATCGGCACGTTAAAGTCAACACGGATCAAGACTTTTTTATCTTTAACATCTAAATCAGAAACAATTAATTTAGCCATATGAATAGCCTCCTATTTTAAGCGCGATAAAAGTGGCGTTCAGACTTTGAGTACGGCCCAAATTAGCAATAGATTATTTGCTAACTGTAGCTGAACGTAAAAGCTTACCACTTTTAGCACATTTTTTAGTTGTAATTTTATACTAGCCGCAAATCTACTTCATCAGTCAGCCATTCGCGGGCCCTGCGTCTGGACCAACAAAAAAGCAGAGGGAGTCGACCTCCCTCCGCCTTTTTAAACCATTATGCGGTTTTGAAACCTACTAATTCTAACGGATTAGAGAGTAGCGAATTTCAATAAAGTACGAACCATTTGGCAAGTGAAGCCATATTCGTTGTCGTACCAAGCAACAGTTTTAACTAATTGCTTGTCGCCAGCAGTTGTAACTTCTGTTTGAGTTGGGTCGTAGATTGAACCGAATGTAGTGCCGATAACGTCACTTGATACGATCTCGTCTGCGTTGTAACCAAAGCTTTCGTTACCTTCTGTATGCTTTTTGATTGCTTCGTTAACTTCGTCAGCAGTAACCTTTTTGTCAAGGATAGAAACTAATTCAGTTAATGAACCGTCAACAACACCAACACGTTGTGCATGGCCTTGTAATTTACCCTTCAATTCTGGGATAACTAAGCCGATAGCTTTAGCAGCACCAGTTGAATGAGGAATTGTGTTAACAGCTGCTGCACGAGCTGCACGTAAGTTACCGCCACGAACTGGGCCGTCAAGTAACATTTGTGTAGAAGTGTAAGCATGGATAGTAGTCATAGTACCAACTTCAAGGCCAAATTCTTCGTTTAAGAAGTAAGCCATAGGAGCCAAGCAGTTAGTTGTACATGAACCAGCTGAAACGATTGTGTCATCAGCAGTCAATACATCATCATTTACGTTATAAACAACTGTCTTCAAATCGCTACCAGCTGGAGCTGAGATCAAGACACGTTTTGCACCTGCATCCAAATGAGCTTGTGCTTTATCTTTGGATGTGTAGAAACCAGTACATTCAAGGACGAAATCTACGCCGTCGTTTTTAACCCAAGGAATATCTTGTGCTTTAGGTTCAGCATAGACACGATATTCTTTACCGTCAACGATGATACCATTGTCAGTAGCGCTAACTTCGCCAGCAAAAGTACCATGTGTTGAATCATATTTCAATAAATGAGCTAACATAGCAGGTGAAGTTAAATCGTTAATTGCGACAACTTCGATGTCATTTGATTTAGCACCTAATTCGAAGATACGACGGAAAGCTAAACGGCCGATACGTCCAAAACCATTAATACCAATTTTTACAGTCATGCTTTAATTTCCTCCTTTAGGAAATAAAAAATTTATTTTAAAGGGTTACCCCTTTTAAAATCAAGTTTGCAGCACCTTCATCCGTGATCAACCACGTTTGTTGGGGTGCGAGTTGTGCATATGCTTTGATTGCTGCAGCTTTATCTGAGCCGCCGGCAACCGCAATTACACTGGCAATTCTTTCAAGGTCGTGAAGTTGTAAACCGATCCGAGGAATCTTATAAATGACTTCCCCCATCTGGTTAAAGAAATAACCAAATGCTTCGCCGACCGCCTGTTTTTGCTGCAACATAGCAATTGTTTCAGCAGACATATTCCGCCGTTTTGCCATTGGAATTGCCCCACCAATACTATGAACCACAGCCGAACTTTTGTCAACCAACTGTAACACTTCTTTAACCGCAGGCTCGGCTAATAGCGGTTTGTAGGTCTGTTCGCTGACATGTTCGGGGATATACAGGACCCGGTGTTCACCACCAGTATGCGCTGCCATACGAGCACAGACGGCATTGGCCTGTATATTAACTGCTTCACCGAGGCCACCACGTGCTGGCACAAAAATCAAATGCCGTTGCTCGGCTAACTTAGAGGTCAGCGAATCCGCAACCTCGGCCATTGTTGTACCACCCATCACCGCAATCACGTTTTCACCACGCGGTAAAATAATGTCCAACGTTTCATTGACCAACTTACCCATATCAGATAAAACTTTAGGTAAATTAGCTGAATCACCAGCAACGATCAAGCAATGATCGATACCAAGCACCTGACTTAGTTGCTTTTCTTTCGAACGTACACCAAGTAGCCGATCCATGATCGTGGTCAATCCTTGGTAAGCTTCCTCACCTTGGGCGGTTAAAATCATTCCTGATTTAGAGGCCGTTATTAACCCGTGTAGTCGTAGAAAATCGGTTTCGGTGCGTAATGCTCGTTCACTCAAGTTAAGTTCTTGGGCCAATAATCGTCGACCGATCGGCGCCAACCAATAAATTGATTGCAACACTTGATAACGCTGCTTAACAACCTCGAGCAGGTCTGGCGCCAGCACTTTCAGCCAGGCAAATTCCTGATCCATGCTGATCCTCTTCCTTAGTGGGACTTAAATTGTCCAACTATGTCGTATAATGACCCGTCATGGCCAAAAAACAAAGTGCACAGTTGATCTGTCCACTCCTCAAGCACAAAAATATTATAACAAGACCGCTCATTAAATGCAAGGTTCAACCCTTGATAAATCAAGGAATTTAATCAAAGCGCTTTCGCTTAGATGATGCCGCAATTTCAAGGCTTTCACGATATTTAGCAACTGTTCGCCGTGAGATCGTGATCCCTGATTCGCCTAGTAAAGTAACTAATTTTTGATCCGATAGTGGCTTGGCTTTATTTTCCTGATCGATCAGTGTTTGCAAACGCTGTTTAACGCTATCAGCTGAGTCTTCCTTTTCTTCACCAACTGCATTGGTGAAGAAATGCTTAAGCTCAAAAACGCCAAAATCAGTTTGTAAGTATTTACCGTTAACAGTGCGACTAACAGTCGATTCATGCACTGCCAATTTAGCCGCAACATCCCGTAACAAAAGCGGCTTTAACGGCCGTTTAGTGTCAAAGAAAAAATCGTGCTGGCGGTGAATAATTTCTTGACCTACACGTAGGATAGTGCTGCCACGTTGCATAACACTTTTTTGTAACCAATCAAATTCCTGCTTCTTTTCCTTCATATACTCGGTTACTTCACGATCATTGGTTTTTAGCATGCGTTCAAAGTAATGCTGCTGAAAAATAACTTGTGGCTGCGACTCATGGGTCAGGTTAAGTTCCAATTCCTCCCCACGCTGGTGAACAACTAATTCAGGACGAATAAAATTATTTTGCGTTTGACTAAATGCTGCTCCTGGCCGTGGCGATAACGTTTGAACGTAATCAAAAATACGTTGGATCTCCGTCAGCGCAACTTGATATTTTGCAGCGATCACAGCCCACTTGCGCTCAGCAAAATTCGCAAATTCTTCTTCTAACACAATATAAGCTAAATTAGGCGCACTATTATCATTCTCAATTTGTAGTAGCAAGCAGTCTTGTAAATGTCGCGCACCCACACCAGGTGGATCTAACTGTTGTAATAAAGTGACCGCATCTAATATTTGTACCGGTTCAGCGCCAGTTTTAGCTGTGATTTCGGCATCACTGATTCGTAAATAACCATTTAGATCTACGTATTCAAGCAAAAACAAGACTAAATCACGTAATGGCGTATCGCGCATGGTCAAATGGACCTGATCTAATAAATAATCAAATAAGGACTGAGTCGTATCCGGAATCGCATTCATAAAATTATCGACCCGCTGTTGACTGCCACTGAAATTAGCTTGATCACGCGAACTATGCCGGACTGCTAACAGTGGATTCTCTAAACTTTTTTGTTGTAAAAACTGTTGTAACCCTTCGGCATTATACTGGAGTATCTGAATTGATTGCTGTAGTTGTTGCGTCATAACCAGCTTCTGGACTTGCTTTTGCTGCTGGCCAAGTCCTTGTTGATATGCCATGCTGATCGTTCCCTTCATGTGACCATGACTTAAGTTACTTTCTATTCTAGTCAAGTTACATCAATTTTGCTATCTATTAATTTTTCGTGATTAGACTTGTTTTTTGTCCTAATTTCCGGTAAAATTGTTTTTGTTGTTCAGATGCGCCTGTAGTGTAATGGATATCACGTGAGATTCCGGTTCTTGAGATGGGGGTTCGATTCCCTCCAGGCGCATAAAATAATTTCACCGGCGAAAGAACCTTGTTAAAGCAAGGTTCTTATTTTTTTAAATAGCTAAATTTTCTACACACTTACCCTAATTAAAGCTGATTCACTAAAAATAACGTCGTTCCCTTCCTGGGTCGACGTTATTTTATCACTCCAAAAGCTATTGCTTGATCAAACATCACACAATAAGCTTTTATAAAGTAGCTGCTATAGCCAGTAGAATCTTACCTAAATCACTTTATTTAACCGGTAAACGTCCCGCCATTAACATGAATAATTTGGCCAGTAATGAAGCTGCTATCAACCGCCGCCAAAAAGACATAACTCGGCGCCAATTCATAGGCTTTACCCCCGCGGCCCATTGGGGTTTCACCCCAATTTTCCAACTTAGCTTTAGGAAACGTTGCAGGAATCAGTGGTGTCCAAATTGGCCCTGGCGCAACTGCATTGACCCGAATATCGCGTTTCAATAGTTCTTCGTTTTGTGCCAAAGCTCGTGTCCAAGAAACGATTGCACCCTTGGTCGAAGAATAATCTAACAATAAAGGGTTACCTTTAAATGCAGTTACTGAAGTAGTATTAATAATCGCGCCATGTTCCTTTAAATGGGGTAACGCAGCCTTAGTCAGATAAAACTGACCAAAAATATTGGTACGAAAAGTCCGTTCAAACTGTGCATCTGTTATTGCCGTAACATGTTCTTGCACATGCTGTTCACCAGCATTATTGACTAGAATATCGATTTGTTGAAAAGTCGCCAATGTTTGTTCGACTACTTGTGCTGCAAATGCCGAATCCCCAATATCGCCTTGACAAACAAGCACACGCTGACCTAGCGCTTCAACTTTTTGTTTGATTTTCTGTGCGTCATCAGTTGATTCATAATGAACAATGACGATATCTGCGCCTTCACGTGCGTAGAGCAGCGCAACGGCAGCACCGATACCACTGTCGCCACCGGTGATAATAGCAACTTTGCCTTTTAACTTAGCCGCCGGTCGATACGTGGGATGGTCGATCTCTGGCTGTGGTGAAACATTCTTACTACTGTCGTCGATCAAATAATTCTCCTTGGGTTGTCGTTTATTCATACATGAACCGCCTTTCACCTAAGTTAAGTTCAAGGTATCAAGTTCACGCGGTCAAAACAATAAATACGCATGGCTGACTTATTTGACGCGAAATTCCTGCTCCACTCGCTGATTAGGAATAAACCACAAAACAGAAACCATCAAGCTGGCACCTAAGCCGGCAGGCGGCCAAACAAATGTCAGTAAACAACCGACTGCATAGATCGCCAACGATAGCCAACGTTTGCGGTCATGCTTTGAAACAATAGCGACCCGTGAATTTGCTCCGTTGACACGAACTAAACACCGATCCAGCAAATTATAAGTCAACCCACACATAAAGGAAACAAACGCGTAGATCAGTTCAGGCAGCATGGCCGTCAAGTGTTCCCCCACCCAGGCAGTTGCAAATGGTAGTATACTCAACCAAAATAACAATGCCGTATTTACCCACAATACTGTCCCATCGATTTTTTTAACTGTTTGGTACAAATGGTGATGGTTATTCCAATAAATAGCGATCGCGATAAAACTAACCACATAGGCAAAAAATGGTTCGCCTAACTGGCGTAGCGCTATCCAGGTCACATCCTCAGGTGCATGCAGATCCAACACTAAAATTGTGATCAGAATAGCAATAACACCATCAGTAAAAGCCTCAACGCGACTTTTGGTCATTAAGTTCAGCTCCCTACTTCATAAAAGTATAGAAAAAATTTCAGCTTTAGAATAGCATATTTTCGCTAAATTAGGTTAGTCATTGAATTATTGCCTTTGTGCTATACTTTTATTAGCGTGCGGTTAGTGGCGCGAATCGCTGAAAACTTTTTCGCAAAAAGCCAACTAAATATTTGACCTTTTTTGACCAATAGACTAAACTGGCATTACACTTAATTGAGTGCTAAAATTAACTTAAACTTGAAACTTTAGGAGGTCACACTATGTTAGTTCCTACAGTCATTGAACAATCTTCACGCGGTGAACGCGCGTATGATATCTACTCACGGTTATTAAAAGACCGTATCATCATGCTATCCGGTGAAGTTAACGACCAAATGGCCAACACAATTATCGCCCAATTACTTTTCTTGGACGCTCAAGACTCTGAAAAAGATATCTCGATCTACATTAACTCCCCTGGTGGTTCCGTCTCCGCTGGTTTGGCGATCTACGATACAATGAACTTCGTTAAATCAGATATCCAAACCATCGCCATGGGTATGGCAGCTTCTATGGCCAGTGTTTTACTTACTGCTGGTACTAAGGGCAAACGTTTTGCCTTACCAAACTCAACTGTTTTGATCCATCAACCATTGGGCGGTGCTCAAGGTCAGCAAACTGAAATCGAAATTGCTGCTCGCGAAATTTTGAAAACTCGTAACCGTTTAAACAAAATTTTAGCAGAATCTTCCGGTCAAGATTTGGAAACGATCCAAAAAGATACTGATCGTGATCATTACTTAACTGCACAAGAAGCAAAAGATTACGGTTTGATCGATCAAATCATGGTCAACCAAAAATAATTAATCGGTACCCCACTAGCTTAGTTGCCAGTGGGGTATTTTTGGAGGTTTAATCTATGGATATGATTCTACCAGCTAAAATTAGTCAACAAGGTTTAGTGATTGGTAATATTAACGCCCCAATCACTAGTATTGAATTCATTAACTTACGCTGCCCCTATAGCAAAGCTTGGTTTGAACTTGCAGCATCAATTTTGGAGCCTGCAGTCGCCGCTGGTCGCGTTAAGCGTATTTTCAAGTTGTTCGATAAGCCAAAAGAATCATTGCTGAAAGGTAATCTCGCCCAACATCATTTACCGTACGATCAACCTGAACAGGCCTACGCAGCGATTAAATTTCTGTTTGCTCACCAAAATGAGTGGGGCGAAAACTTAACTGATACTGAAATTGATGCCTATATCGAACATCAACTAGGCTTACCGACACAACCAAATCAAACCATGATCGATTTAGTTTTAAACGAAGCTAAAACAGCCAATGTACAGTTTGTACCAACTATTATTATTGGTGACACTATTTTTGATGAAAAGATCACCAAACCAGAACTAGCCAAACTAATCGCTTAACGATGAATAGAAAAAAGCCGCAGAGCTAATGCTTTGCGGCTTTTTTTATCACTATGAAGTTACTTTACCGGCACGTAAATTATCGGCAACTTGCATCAGTTTACGCAAACGATGATTGATGCCTGATTTAGAAATTGCGCCACTGGGAACTAACTCGCCTAACTCTTTCAGCGTAATATCCGGATTAGCTAGACGTAAAATAGCAATTTCTTGCAGTTTTTGTGGCAAACTATCTAGCCCCGCAACTTGTTCAATAAACTTAATATTTTCAACTTGGTGGGTCGCGGCATCGATCGTCTTATTCAGATTAGCTGTTTCACAATTAACTAGCCGATTGACCGAATTACGCATATCACGAACGATTCGCACATCCTCAAACTTCAACATCGCGCTAGTCGCACCAATCAGTTGGAGAAAGTCAGCAATTTTCTCGCCTTCTTTTAAGTAAACAATGTAGCCACCACGCCGTTCCGTTACCCGCGCATTCAAACCAAATTGGTTGATCATTGCGGCCACCTGCTGGTTGTGTTCTTCATACAAAGAATAAATCTCCAAGTGGTAACGGCTAGTTTCAGGATTATTGACTGAGCCGCCCGCCAAAAAAGCACCTCGTAAATAGGAACGAACCTTTTGATCAGAGTCTTTAACTTCAGTCGAAGGTAAAGTCGATAATGTCGAAGTTCCCGCCAAAATGTGAAGGTCATTCAATACCAAAGTACTGCCGTGTTTTAGACGCACAATATACAAATTATTTTTCTTTAATTTCATTTTCCGACGGACCAACAGTTCTGCTTCAATTGCGTAGTTATCCCGTAGTAAAGCATAAATTCGGCGGGCAATTGCTGGATTCTCGGTCTGCACATTTAAAATGAACTGATGATTAGCAATGCTTAGGGAACCGTTCATCCGAATTAATGCTTCTAATTCCGCCCGCGCATGTTCGCGATGAACTTCCAATGTTGTTAGTTCTTTTTTGACTTCACTTGCATACGACCCCATAACCGTCACCTCCTCAGATTATTTGCTTCACTTAGTCGTGTGGTTGACAGGCCAAATTCAATAACTCCTGGGCAACTTGATCACCATCATGAAAAACGCCACGGTCATGTAATGATAAGAAATTATCAGAGATCACTCGGCAACCCAGATCACGTAACCCTTTAAAATCATGTTCGACTTGAACTAGATATTCATCATATTTTTGATGATCCAAGTAATTGGGTGGTACTGGCTGTGTATTAACCAAAACTGTGTTAATGAATTGGCCACCTAAATGTTGGGCTAATACGCGCACATGGTCCGCATCAGTAAAATGTTCAGTCTCACCTTTTTGCGTCATAATGTTACAAACATAGGTCACGTCAGCTTGAGTTTTTCGAACTGCTTCGCCGACGTTACTGATCATTAGGTTAGGCAAAATACTGGTAAATAGACTACCCGGCCCTAAGACGACCGAATCCGCATCCATGATCGCATCAACTACTGCTTGGACTGCTTGGGGTGCGGCGTGGGTCGGATCAGCTGGCGTTACCCAGACACGATCAATGCTCTTACCAGCAGCAGTAATTTCTGCTTCCCCTGCGATTTCTGTGCCATCACTGAAATGTGCATTTAGAACCAGCGGATCATCACTGGCCGGATAAACATGGCCATCAATTTGCATCATATTAGATAATTCTTGAACTGCGCCAAAAATACCTGACCGCATCTCTGACAGTGCAGCTATAATTAAATTACCGATTGCATGACCGGCGAGAAATGAATCATCACTATTAAAGCGATATTGAAAAATATCTAAATACAGCTCTGGTAAATTAGATAACGCCACTAAAACATTACGAATATCACCAGGCGGCACCACGTTAACGTAATTGCGGATCGCGCCTGACGAACCGCCATCATCAGCAACAGTCACAACTGCCGTAATATCAGCATTTCGCTTGTGTAAACTTTTTAAAATCACCGGCAACCCAGTGCCACCACCAATGACAACCATTTTCGGCCGGCGAGAATTCCTTGGTGATCTGGTCATGAGCGATTCACCGTTTCCTTTCGCTTGTTCATGTCGCGATGACTTGTTTCAACTGGATAATGCTGGCCCAGGTCCTTACCTAAACGCTCAGCCAAGGCAACTGACCGATGTTGTCCACCGGTACAACCAATCGCGATCGTCAAACTAGTTTTACCTTCCTTTTCATAGCCGGGCATGATCAAATGCAGCATGCTACTAAATCGTTCATAGAAATCTTCAGTTGCCGGCTGTTGCATCACATAATCGTAAACCGCTTGATTTAATCCGGTTAATTTCTTAAATTCAGGAACATAGTAAGGATTGGGTAAAAAGCGCACATCCATCACAATATCGGCATCGATCGGCACCCCATATTTGAAACCAAATGACATGACCTCAATATGGAAAGTCTTAGTTTCAGCTGATTTAAAATTACCAAAAATCTCTTCACGCAATTGTCGTGGCGTTAACTCAGAAGTATTGATCACGATCTGTGAACGATTTTTGATTTCAGATAATAAATTTCGTTCCTTAACAATACCATCTAGCAAGCGACCTTCCATTGCTAACGGATGCGCTCGCCTTGTTTCTTTATAGCGCGACACTAGTTCTTCATTGGATGCATCGAGAAAAAGAATCTTTGTAGTCACAAAATTAGTATTATCCAAATTAGACAGCATTTCATCAATTTGATCGTAAAATGCGCGTGAACGTAGATCGATCACTAACGCGATCTTAGTCACCTTACCTGATTCTTTAACCAATTCCCAGAACTTTGGCAACAAACTGGGTGGCATATTATCCACACAAAAATAGCCAAGATCTTCAAAACTTTGCATAGCAACCGTCTTACCAGCGCCGCTCATTCCGGTGATTACGACTAAATTTAAAGTATCAACCATATTTTTAACGTCCTTTCGTGGGTCGCCACTAATGGCAACGCCCCCTAGTGTCTCGCTAAACACATCTAAATAAGTGTAACACACCGGGTGTATCATTGCTAGTCTAGCACACAACTAAAAAAGATGTACCAGCATAAATGACTTACGCTGACACACCTTTCTTTTAAACCTGTTAGCTTTAATTTTCCTGTAGTGGCCGCTGTGGTACCAGTGCTAACGGTAACCAGAACAACACATCACTGATACCTAATAGCGCGACTAAGATCAATAATAAGCGCAACCCTGAGGTACCGCCGCTAAATAATACCGGCACCCCAGCCAGCATAAACAACAACAGACTGATCGCTAGCCAACCAGTTAATAAGTGGTATCCATAATCAACTTTAATCAGTGCGCCCACCAGCGGCAACACATACAGCAAACTAAAAATACCCAACGCTAACCACATACCGGGGCCATTAAAAACAGTTAACTCTGGCGTAACTGGATTCGCTGTCATCAACATGATCGTTAAGCAGCCAAAAAACCAAGAACCAAAACTCAATAGCTTCGCTTGATACTTCATACCTGAACGCCTCCCAACGTTTTAGCAATCGTACAAACCAGCGGTAAAAATAGGGCTTCTTTTTCTACTGTTAGTATAACTTAATTGAATGAGAAAGCGCTTAAAAAACAGTACAAAAAAACATCGGCGGCTAGCGACGATGTTTTAATATTTACTTTAATTTAGCTTGGGCGGCAGTGATTTGCTTTTTGATTTGACTAAAACCAGTGCCACCTAATGACGTACGCCGCTCAACTGCGGTACGAGGATCTAATGCCTGATAGACATCAGCCGCAATTAGCGGTGATAATGCTTGATAATCAGCCAAGGAAACATCCTTTAAATATTTATGCGCTTGAATACATTTAAGGACTAACTCACCAACTAATTCATGCGCTTGGCGGAATGGCAAGCCTTTGTTGGCTAAATAATCAGCCAATTCCGTTGCGTTGGAGAAATCATGTGTAGTTGCATGAGCCATATTATCCGTTTTAACCGTTAATGTATCCAGCATCCCGCGGAAAACAGTCAACGATTGTTCGACTGTATCAACCGCATCGAACATGCCTTCTTTGTCTTCTTGAAAATCCTTATTGTACGCCAACGGTAAACCTTTCATCACGGTTAACAAACCGATCAAGTCACCATAAACTCGGCCCGTTTTACCCCGAATCAATTCGGCCATATCTGGATTCTTTTTCTGTGGCATGATCGAACTGCCAGTCGAATAAGTGTCGGATAATTCCAAGTATTGGAATTCCTGAGTATCCCACATGATAATTTCTTCGCAAAAACGGGACAAGTGCATCATCAATTGTGCGCAATTACTGAGAAACTCTAAAATGAAATCGCGATCGCTGACCGCATCCAAACTATTTTGATAAACATCAGCAAAACCGAGTTGCTCTGCGCTATATTCACGATCGATCGGGAAAGTTGTTCCCGCCAGAGCAGCTGCGCCTAATGGTGAACGATCAGTGTGCTTCAAGTTAAACTCAAAACGCTCATAATCACGCTGGAACATTTCATAATACGCCATTAAATAATGTGCGTAAGAAATCGGCTGTGCATGCTGCATGTGCGTATAACCTGGCATCAACGTCTCAACATTGCTATCTGCCTTAGTCACAACTACTTTTTGCAGCTCAACGATCAACTGCATCACAGTGTGCAAATGGTTCTTTAAATATAAATGCATATCAGTAGCAACTTGATCATTACGGCTACGTGCCGTATGCAGCTTACCAGCAACCGGCCCAATTTCTGCTGTCAGTAAACTTTCTAAGTTTAAATGAATATCTTCATTTTCAATCGTGAACTGCAATTCACCGGCAGCTAATTTATGCTGTAATTGGTGCAAACCAGCCGTGATTTGATCCGCCTCGTCGCCCTTTAAAATGCCAGTGTGTTTTAGCATCGCAACGTGCGCCAATGAACCATGCAGATCCTCAGCCGCCATTTTTTGATCAAACTGAATCGAAGCACCAAAACTTTGCACGTATTCACTTGGTTCAGCGGTAAAACGGCCACCCCATAATTGATGATTTTCTGCCATAGCTTACTCCTTTGCCTGATCCGCGCTAACTTTTTCCTGCACCTGTGTATAAACTTGTGTTGGTAGTCCCCAGAGCTTGATGAACCCAACGGCTGCAGCCTGATCAAAAGTATCGGATGCTGTATAAGTTGCCAAGTTCTTGTCGTACAGAGAATTAGGTGACTTCCGACCTTCAACGATCGCATTACCCTTAAATAGCTTGACCCGAATCGTTCCATTAACCACTTGTTGCGTTGTTTTCAAGAATGACTGCAAGGCGCTGAATAATGGTGAGAACCATAAACCGTTATAGATCGTGTTCGTTAATTCTTGTTCAATGATTGGTTTAAAATGAGCCAAATCGCGTTCAAAAGTTAAATCTTCCAAAGCTTTGTGGGCCTTGATCAGCACTTCAGCCGCTGGTGCTTCATAAACTTCCCGTGATTTAATCCCCACTAACCGGTTTTCGATATGATCGATCCGTCCAATACCGTGTTTACCAGCCAATTTGTCTAACTTAGCGATCAAGTCGACTAAGCCTAATTTTTCACCATCTAAAGCAACTGGCACGCCTTTTTTGAATTCAATTTCTACAGTGCTAGCTTCATTAGGTGTATCTTCAATCGCGTTTGTTAAATCATAAGCATCTGCTGGTGGTGTGACCCAAGGATCTTCTAAAACGCCAGCTTCATTTGCCCGACCCCAAAGGTTTTGATCGATCGAGTATGGGCTATCCAACTTAATTGGCACGGGAATATCATGTTCCTTAGCGTAATTAATTTCCTCTTCCCGTGACCATTTCCAGTCCCGGACAGGTGCTTCAATTTTCATTTCTGGTGCCAAACCGCGAATCGCCACTTCAAAACGAACTTGATCGTTCCCTTTACCGGTACAACCATGGGCAATTGCTGTAGCACCTTCTTTTTTAGCGACTTCGACCAACTTTTTAGCAATCAATGGCCGTGATAGTGCTGAAACCAATGGATATTCGCCTTCATATAATGTATGGCCTTGTAAGGCAACCGTGACATAATCTTGGGCGAATTCTTCACGACAATCTAACGTATAGGAAGCAACTGCCCCTACTTGAAGTGCCTTTTCCTTGATGAAATCCATATCTTTGCCGACTTCACCAACATTGATGCAGGTCGCGATAACGTCATACCCTTTATCCTTTAACCAAGTAATCGCTACGGACGTATCCAAACCACCAGAATACGCTAAAATAATTTTTTCATTTGCCATTTAAGCCACTCCTTACCTATTTAAAATTATCATTAAACTCAATTAATTTTCTTTAATCATTTGAATGGATTCATCATAACGCACTCTTAAAAATAATGCAACATTTTTTGATATTTATTCATAAATAGACTTAATATTCGTTTATTAGTGTATATTACGCTGATTTTTGTAATAAAAAAAGCGAGCTATTTTTAAGCTCGCTCTCATTATTATTCTGGTTGTTGGAAACGTGGTCGTTGACCGTCACGTTCCAATACTGGCAGTAAATATTTACCAGTGTAACTGTTAGGTGTTGCCGCGATTTTTTCTGGCGTGCCAGTAGCCAATACTTCACCACCACCGTCGCCACCTTCTGGACCTAAATCAATCAGATAATCGGCTGTTTTGATCACATCTAAATTATGTTCAATGATCAAAACAGTGTTCCCCGCATCGACTAACCGATGTAACACAGCTAGTAGCCGCATAATATCATCGGTATGCAAACCAGTAGTCGGTTCATCAAGAATATAAAATGTTTTCCCTGTTTGCCGACGATGGAGCTCAGAAGCCAATTTCATCCGCTGCGCTTCACCACCGGACAAGGTTGTCGCCGATTGTCCCAATGTGACATAACCTAGGCCGACATCAACGATCGTTTTCAATTTACGACGAATTTTAGGAATTGGTTCAAATAACTTCAAGGCTTGTACAACGGTCATATTTAAAATATCAGCGATGTTGTAGCCCTTATACAAAACTTCTAACGTTTCAGAGTTATACCGAGTGCCATGACAAACTTCGCAAGGTACATAAACATCAGGCAAGAAATTCATTTCAATTTTAATAATGCCGTCGCCTTTACAAGCCTCGCAACGACCTCCTTTAACATTAAAACTGAAACGATTCTTCTTATAACCATGGATCTTAGCTTCGTTAGTTTGGGCAAATAGATCGCGGATATCATCAAAAACACTGGTATAAGTCGCCGGATTACTCCGCGGTGTCCGGCCAATTGGGCTTTGATCAATATCAACAATTTTATCGATATTTTTAACGCCAGCCACTGATTTATACTTACCTGGTTTCTGCTTGTTGCGATTAAGTTTCTGCGCCAAAACGCGTTTCAGAATACTATTGACCAAAGTTGATTTACCCGAGCCAGAAACTCCGGTCACCACAATAAATTGGCCTAGTGGAAAATCAACTGTAATATTTTTCAGATTATGCTCACTAGCACCAGTGATCCGAATTTTCTTACCGTTGCCCTTACGCCGCTTTTCTGGTAACGGAATATATTTCTCGCCCGATAAATATTGACCAGTCAATGAATGCTGATTAGCTTCAACCTCAGCAGGTGTGCCAGCTGCCATCACGCGGCCGCCATTTTCGCCAGCGCCGGGACCAATATCGATCAAATAATCAGCGGCCCGCATGGTATCTTCATCATGTTCCACCACGATCAATGTATTACCTAGATCGCGCATTGATTTTAACGATGTAATCAGACGATCGTTATCCCGTTGATGCAAGCCGATCGAAGGTTCATCTAAAATGTATAGTACCCCAGATAAATTAGAGCCAATTTGTGTGGCCAGCCGAATACGTTGGGCTTCACCGCCCGATAAAGTTCCTGCAGAACGACTTAGATTCAAATAATCCAAGCCGACATTTTTTAAGAAGGTTAAGCGATCCGTAACCTCCTTCAAAATTGGTTTAGCAATAGTATTTTCTTTGTCAGTTAATTTTAAGCCACTGAAAAAAGTCAAAGAATCGTTGATCGCATAGTTAGAAACTTCAGCAATATGCTCACCATTGACTTTAACTGCTAGAGCTTGTGGATTCAAACGATAACCGTGACAAACAGGACAAGTTAATTCAGTCATATATTGGCGCATCTGTGTCCGGGTGAAATCACTGTTGGTCTCACGATAACGGCGGGCAACATTGTTAACGACCCCTTCAAAAGTTGCATCCACATCGCGGATACCACCAAAGTCATTTTCATAATGGAAATGGAAGGTCTGATCTCCAGCACCATAAAGAACCAGCTGTTGCTGCGCTTCGGGAAGTTTTTCAAAAGGCGTGTCCAAGTCAACACCGAAAGCAGTCGCTGCTTGTTCCAATAATTGCGGATAATATTGCGAGGAAATGGGATTCCACGGTGCCAACGCGCCAGCGCGTAAGGTTAGACTTAAATCAGGCACCACTAGATCAGTATCGACCTCCAACTTCATTCCCAGACCGTCACACTCGCTACAAGCCCCAAATGGCGCATTAAATGAGAACAAACGTGGTTCTAATTCGCCAATCGTAAAACCACAATAAGGACAGGCATAGTGTTCCGAAAATAAAATCGGTTCACCACCAATAATATCTGCCGTTGCGTAGCCATCGGATAAACGCAACGCCGATTCAAACGAATCAAATAACCGTGAGCGTGCGCTATCTTTAACGATGATACGATCGATCACGATATCAATATCATGTTTTTTCTTTTTATCCAGTTCAATTTGATCACTAATGTCCTGAACTTCGCCATCGATCCGCACACGGACAAAGCCTTCTTTTTGGATTCGCTGCAAAACTTTTTTATGTTGTCCTTTTTTGCCGCGTATGATCGGTGACATAATTTGTAGCCGTGTCCCTTCTGGCAAAGCCAGAACTCGGTTCACCATTTGTTCCACCGTTTGACTACTGATCTCGGTACCGTCATTCGGACAGATCGGGTGGCCGACCCGCGCCCATAACAGTCGCAGGTAATCATTAATTTCGGTTACCGTCCCTACAGTTGAGCGGGGATTTTTAGAAGTCGTTTTTTGATCGATCGAAATTGCTGGACTTAGCCCATCGATCGAATCCACATCCGGCTTGTCCATTTGACCTAAAAATTGGCGCGCGTAAGCCGACAAACTTTCAACATAACGTCGTTGTCCTTCAGCGTAAAGCGTATCGAAAGCCAGAGAACTCTTACCCGAACCAGATAGTCCAGTGACTACCACTAATTTATCGCGCGGAATTGTGACGTCAATATCTTTAAGGTTATGGGCCCGCGCCCCATGAATGACGATTTTATCGTTTGCCAAAAAATAGCTCCTCCTACTCAAAAACAGGGATAATTAATCTACCATCTATTCGATTTCAGCCTTTAATTCTAGGACCGTATCGCGCAACGTTGCCGCTTGTTCGAATTCAAGGCTCTTAGCTGCCGTCCGCATTTGTTCTTCTAAACGGGCGATCATTGCTTTTTGTTCCTTCTTCGACATGTCAGCAAAATCAGTTTCAGCGATGATCTCACCACTATGTTCGTCAACTGCTGTCGATCGAACTGGTGAAATCAAATCACGAATTTCTTTTTTAATTGTTTTCGGTGTTACATGATGTTCCTCATTATAAGCTTCTTGAATTGACCGCCGGCGCTGCGTTTTATCGATCGCACCACGCATAGAATCCGTCATATTGTCGGCGTACATGATCACAGTACCATCAACATTCCGGGATGCCCGCCCAATCGTCTGAATCAATGAACGCTCACTGCGTAAGAACCCTTCCTTATCCGCATCTAAAATAGCAATCAGCGAAACTTCTGGCACGTCGATCCCTTCACGCAGTAAATTGATCCCGACTAATACATCAAACTTACCAAGCCGTAGATCGCGAATGATTTGTGTCCGCTCCAATGTCTTAATATCACTGTGCAGATAACGAACTTTAATACCAAGTTCCTTTAAATAATCAGTGAGATCCTCAGCCATTTTTTTAGTCAAGGTTGTGATGAAGGTCCGTTCATGGCGTTCGATCCGTAAATTGATCTCGCCAACGATATCATCAATTTGTCCCATAATTGGCCGTACTTCAATTTTTGGATCCAGTAAACCTGTCGGTCGAATGATCTGTTCGGCCACTTGATCCGTTTGTTCATGCTCGTAAGGACCTGGCGTCGCTGATACATAGATGATTTGGTTGACATGTTGTTCAAATTCTTGCAACGTCAATGGTCGGTTATCTAAGGCACTCGGCAGACGAAAACCATAATCGACTAACATTTGCTTACGCGCCCGATCACCATTGTACATACCACGAATTTGTGGCATTGTCGCATGAGATTCATCGACCATGATCATAAAATCTTTGGGGAAAAAGTCGATCAGCGTGTATGGCGGTTCGCCAGGCTGACGACCATCCATGTGCCGCGAATAGTTTTCAATACCCGAGGTATAGCCCATTTCCCGCATCATTTCAATATCGTAATTGGTCCGCTGCTCTAACCGTTGCGCTTCTAACAACTTGTGCTGATCTTGTAATTCAGCCAGTCGCGTTTTCAGTTCTGCAGCAATACTGTCAATGGCATGATCCATTTGCTCGTCGTTGGTCATAAAATGCGTCGCCGGGAAAATAGCCACATGATCGCGGTCACCTAAAACCTCACCGGTCAGTGCATCTACTTCGCGAATACGATCGACTTCATCGCCAAAAAATTCGATTCGTAATGCTCGTTCATCCCGTGAAGCTGGAAAAACCTCCAACACATCGCCCCGAACGCGGAAACGACCACGTTGAAAGTCGATATCATTGCGCTCAAATTGAATGCTGACTAATTGACGCAACAACTCGTTACGTTCCAGCGCTTGGCCGACTCGAATCGATAAAACGTGATCCGCATATTCTTTAGGATCACCTAAACCAAAAATACTAGAAACAGATGCGACCACGATCACATCATCACGTTCCAATAATGAACTAGTCGCGGAATGCCGCAACTTATCAATTTCATCATTGATACTAGAATCTTTTTCAATATAGGTATCGCTAGAAGGCACATAGGCTTCTGGCTGATAATAATCATAGTAACTCACAAAATATTCTACAGCGTTATTTGGGAAAAACTCTTTAAATTCACCATAAAGTTGCCCCGCCAACGTTTTATTATGCGCCAACACTAGCGTCGGTTTATTCACATTTTTAATAACTTCACTCATAGTAAAGGTTTTACCAGTCCCAGTCGCGCCTAGTAAAATCTGTGCCTTAGTTCCATTTTCGATCCCCTGAGTCAACTTAGCAATTGCAGCGGGCTGATCACCAGCTGGTTGATATGGTGAAACTAATTCAAAATCACGATGCGGTTCACGTTGAATCAAAAAATAGCCCCCTATTACACAATTAAGGTGAGATATTTGCACTAAACACAAATATCTTTTGATGTTCCAGTCGGTATCCATTCAACTACGGCAAAATGCGCCAAGTTGAAACATGGTCCTATTACACAATTAAGGTGAGATATTTGCACTAAACACAAATATCTTTTGATGTTCCAGTCGGTATCCATTCAACTAACACAAATATCTTTTGATGTTCCAGTCGGTATCCATTCAACTATGGCAAAATGTGCCAAGTTGAAACATGGTCCTATTACACAATTAAGGTGAGATATTTGCACTAAACACAAATATCTTTTGATGTTCCAGTCGGTATCCATTCGTCCATCAAAATCCCAATAAACCACCAAACGAAAAAGGCTGGAAGCAACTCCCAACCACTTAATTTACTGGTTCAATTTTAGCATAGCGAACATATTTTCGCCACCAGTTGGACCGATTATTTTCTATCGGTAATGCGCCGCGTAATTTGGCGCAATTCTTCCTGATTAGTAAAGTTTTCCGCCAATAAGTCAGGCAATATTTTTTGGAGAAAATATTGAACACTGACCATATCAACAAAGCCGACGATCGTATGCAAACTTTCCCGATAAATCTCAGTGAAAACTGATTCCGGATTACCCTTTTGTATTTCACCAAAAGATTCATACAACAAATCAACTTTATCGGCTACGGAGAGGATGCGGCCTTCAAGGCTATTATCCTTACCTTCACTTAAGCGCCGCCGATAAGCAACTTGAAACTCAGCTGGCAATTCATTTTGAATAAAATTTTCTGTTAAATTAGCATCGACGTCGGCTAACATTTGCCGCAAAGTCGGTGTCGCGTATTTAACCGGCGTTTTAATATCGCCAATGAAGCGCTCAGTATAATCATGATTGAGCGCTTTTTCATACAGTGCCTGCCAATCAACTTTTTGACCCGCATTCTCTTCAATATCGCCTAACATCTGGGCAATCTGTGTCACCTTAAACGAATGTGCCGCCACAGAATGCTCCTCATACTTAAAATAACCCGGTGCTCGATGAATAGTTTCTAAGTTACTTAAACTTTTTAAATATTGATGCATGCCCATTCTGCTCACCTACTCTACTCCACAATAGTGGATAATTTTTAATTGATACTATTCTAACGACTTTCTTCATGACTGACAAGCTTTTAGCCCCAAGCAAAAAGCTCAACCAAATATGAAGTGCCTCATAATTGTTAGACAAAGAGTCTAATGATTGTGAGGTACTTTTTTCATGGTTAAATATAGCCCAGTTTTAAAAGCGCAAATTATCAGTGAACATCTAGACCATGATATCGGCGGTGCCGAGCTGGCCAGAAAATATTG
>NZ_RHOE01000028.1 GCF_003946385.1 Loigolactobacillus zhaoyuanensis | reverse complement strand
GCAGACCAAAAAGCGTGAACAGTTTCCAAATGAGGAATCCTTAGAAAGGACCTTAATGACGGTTATTCTGGATTACAATGATAAGTTTGATCAGCGTGTGCATAAAGGATTCAATATGGTTGAAGATACATTAGAATCTATGTTTTAAAGAAAAAGACGAGAGGCTTTTCTGTTTACACATAAAATTTGACACTCTCAATTCATTTAGTATCAAATTACTGATTTTAATCATTAAAAGTATATTTTGTGAAATATACATATATAGTCATCAAAAAATCCAATTTTTAAACTAAATCCAGTATTACAAGCTTAAATCGTCTTTAATTTTAGTCGTTGAAATTCCGTTTGTCCGTGGCAAGTAAACCACTTCGCAATAATCTTTTAGAAAATCAAACTGTCCTTTCCAATCGTCACCCATAACAAAGGTATCAACATGGTACTTTTTAACATCAGCAATTTTTTGTTCCCAATTTTCTTCAGGCACTACTTGATCAACATAACGAATAGCTTCCAGAATATATTTACGATGTTCATAGCTATGATAAGCTTCTTTGTGCTTTAGACTATTAAATTCATCTGTTGATAAACCAACGATCAATTTATCACCCAATTGACTAGCTCGTTCTAGCAAACGAATATGGCCCCAATGCAGTAAATCGAACGTTCCGTATGTAATAACTGTTTTCATTGTTATAACGCTCCTTAATTATTTACTATGTTAACTCCATTATTTTTTAACTTCAGCAAACTCAACTTGCGGTCGAAAAGTTAATCCAGCCATAGCACCGTGGCATAAAACACCAATTTTCTTAAATCGTCCAGTGCCGCCTCTAAAGAGTAATTTATTGAAAGTAGTTATAAATTGAAACCAATAGCGCAAAACTTCTTTATGCGAACGTTGACGTGCATTATATAACCGATTCCGATAAGCATAAAAATAACGCTTGATTCGATCAGGTGAATCCTGAATAATATCTACATCTTGGTTCTGCTTCATTTTATGGATCACAATACTTTCTGGAACAAAATAGCCACTAAAATCACGTCTGATCCGTTCCGTATATTCCGTGTCATCACCCCAGATAAAGAATTGCTGGATCGGTAAACCAACCTGCAAAACTGCTGTGCGAGCAACTAAGACTGAAACAAAACTAGCACGTGAAATAGCAACCAAATGATTTTCGCGATTTAATTGCTCTGTCCACATCGGATGTGCCACTACTGGGACGTTCATAATCGCCGGTGAGCCATCGATCCACTTAGGATTACTAGCTAAGAATCCGGCTTGTGGCACAATTGCATCGGCATGCATTAAATTAGCTAAAGCATCTGACTCTGGAATGGTATCGTCATCCATCAACCAAACGAAATCATCCGTCGTTGCTTCAGCAAATTTCTTAACCCCGGTGTAAAACCCACCAGCGCCACCAATATTTTCATCTAAACGCACATAATCAATTTTTGTTCCTAATTGTGTCAAATAATCCTGTGTCGCCTGATCACTGTGATTATCAATAACAATAATATGCTGCAACGAATAACTTTGGACAAAGAGTGCTTGTAAGCATTCTTTTAGTAACTCTAGACGATTATAGGTTACCACCACTGCGCTGACCGTCTTCATTTTGTTCCCCGTCTCATTCAATTTTTTCACCATCAATCATTAAAGTTGTTAAATGCTTTTCTTTTTGTGCTGATTTTGGTGGCAATTGCATATAATCATGATACATACGCGTTAAAATAGTGTCATATGCCTGTGGTATAGATACTTTTAATTGTTCAAAGTTATGTTTTTGCAAATGCTGTTGTTCTGAACGTAAAATAATTTCACGACCATAGGGATATTGAGAACTAATATTAATCACATCAAGCTCTGTTTGTTCTTGATAACGTGTTGCAACTTTTAAACGCCAATTTTTTAACGTTTTGGTCGAAAATAGACCAAAAATTAAATTAATCAGTGTAACCAATATACGTTTTAAGCGACCATCAACTTGACCATAGTTAAGGCGTTCAAGAATCGTTTTCGTCAACATTTTAAATTCGACATATTGCCGTCGGCGTTGAAAAGTACTCTTTGGAATTCGATCAAGCGGAAACAAATCAATGTACAAACCACTAACGGACCGATTAGGTAAATTCTGTTCTTCGGTTATCTCAGTGTTTGTTGCAATTATTTTGGCAAATGCCATTCCATAATCAGCTGTATTAAATTCTGTAATTAAAGCTAGTGACTTATCAGCTAAATAGCTAGGAGCAACTGCTAAAAAGCGTTCGTAATCAACTCGTAGAAATCCAATATCAATATCGTCATCCCAAGGAATAAAGCCTTGATGTCTGACAGCACCCAAAAGGGATCCCCCAATTAAAAAATAGGGAATCTGCTCTTGATCGCAAATTTTAACGACAACCCGCAAAATATTTATTTCGACTTGATGAAGTTGCTCTAACTGACTACCCAAAATTGCTACTCCTCACTATATAGCGCTTGTATTGTTGCAACGGTTTGTGCCTGATCATAGCCAAGCTCCCGCAACTGGTCTATCGGTGCTTTTCGTTGCTGTACTGTCGCAAATTGACTTTCTATTTGTTTGGCCCATTGTCCTGGCGACTGCGTTAAGCTTATTGGGTGCACAATTGTTTTAATATATCGATCGAGTGGTATCTGTGCTGAAGGGAAGATCTCCAAACCAGCAGCTTGACCCTCCACAAATACCAAACTTAAGCCTTCATGCACAGATGGAAAAAGCAATGCGTCAAAACCTTGATATAAGCGTTCCAAATCACGACGAACACCGAGAAAGATTACGTTATCAGACAATCCAAATGTTTCAACTTGTTGCTTAACTTCTGCTTGTAATGGTCCATCGCCCACTAAAACAAGCAAGGCAGTGTCGTCTTTACGGACGAGTTCACGAAAAATAGCTAAGCTAAATTGATGATTCTTTCGCGGTTCAAAAACACCAACATTGGCATAAACTCGTCTATCTGTCCAACCTTGTTCTTGTCGAACATGTTGCCGAACCTCTTCATTATACGCAAATTTATCTAAATTGATCCCGTTACGAACAATTTTATAACGTTGCTGTTGGATGATCTGCGGTGTGAACAACCATTCGGCTGCTTCCTTTGAGGCCGCTAAAAATTGATTTGCCCAGTACCGGCAAATTAGTTTTTTGCCTAAATAATGTAAACTAGTCAGCACTTTAATTTGAAGTGAACTCCCTGCAGTTCCAAAAAATGTGTTGTGCGAATGCATTGTAATGACTGGAATACCATACTTTTTGGCGAAATATACTGGTAGAAAATTCCACATTGCTGAATAATTAAAATGAATCGCCTCGTATTCAGCAGCATGCTGTTTAAAAAATTGCTGCCAAGCACGCCAATGCGCTAACGGATGACGATTTGCAGCAGGAAAAATAAAAGCATGCCACCCTTTCAATTCTAATTCAGCAACCATTTCTTTCGAACCAGAAACAATTGCTGCGTCGAATTGAACTTGTTCACTTTTAATTTTACCAAATGAATTCATAATAAAGGCAGTTTCACCGCTGTCATGTAAGTAATCACCAGTAACTAAAACTTTTTTCATCGCTTATTATCCCCATTAAAACGTTCAGGTACCATCTTACGCCGTAAAAATGTGAATCCTTTCTTGAACCAATTTTGTTTTTCCATGAATACAAAAGGCACTTCAGTTGCCCGATATTCTGGATGACACTCAAGCCAAACATCAAGTAAACGTTCACTGATAAAACCATATACTCTGGCTTCGTAAGTATCGTAGTCCGTGATATCAATTTGGTTTTCTAATTTAGCTAAAATATCGAATAACCAAGTACAATACTCATTAAATGGCTGTTGTTTCATAATAAACATATTAAACATGTGGGCACTATGCTGCTTGTAAAGAACCGTGTCAAAAGCGGCCGAATATTCTGGATAATCCTGTTGAATAATTTGCTTAGTCAGCAGAAGTGGTTCTTCATGATGTGCATGAATATAGTGGGAATAATTGGTTTCAATATAGTAGTCCCGCTTTTTTGGTAAAATAATATCCGCCGTTTTAAAAAGTCGATCTAATTGTGCTTGATCGAGTATCTGGGTTAGGTCTTTTTTATGCGTTAAACTTAAATAACGACGATAATGTACTAATCCGATTGCATCAGCATCTAGATTTTTCCAAGCCCAATAAATAGCTGTTAATTCATTATAATGCGAATTTTTTTCAGAAATATTATCACCAGTGTTGTCACCTTGAAATGTCTGATTAACATCTGGATGTAACGCTTTACCAACAAAAACCGGTAAATATAATGCTTTATCTGCAGGCATCACGTAGTTTTTATGAGCTGCCACAAGTATCTTAGTGTTCAACGTAAAAGCTCCTTATCCAAGTAATTAATAACAACAATATAGAAGAAGAAAACAACTAAATAAATATTGTCTGTCCAAGAAAGTGAAAATAACATAACCACAGCAAATATGGTTAACGTGTAGTAAAAACTATCAATAATACTGATGTATAAACGAGTAGTTGGCGTTAGCTCATGTTGTAACACATTTTGTAATTGTCGTCCCTTTTTGATTTTATGGTAAACAAAAATCACCACTGGTACAATGCCGATCAAGCCATATCCGGCTAGAACTTCGCCCCACATACTCTGGTTTGAAAAACCAGTTTGCTGAAAAACTCGAAAGAATTCTTCATTATGAGTTAAGGCTTTAGGTACAAATTCAAAATTGTAGAAACTAGTATACCCCCGGCCAACACCAAATAATGGGTAATGGAGGAACGTTAGGAATAATGCTAGCGTTCCGCCTAAACGGTTAGAAGTGCCCTGCTTTTTAAAGATGTATTTATTCAGCAATTCAGAAATACTCGGATTAACAAAATATAAAATCAATAAAATCAATAACGCAATACCAATTCCATAATAATAGTTTTTTCGTTGTCCTGCTGGCAAGCTAACAATAAAAGCAATTACTGCCACACCAATTACAACAAAACCAGTTGATGTTTTTGCAAAAAATAATGTTATAAAAGCAAAAATTAGCAATCCCCAATAAAACGCAAGGCTACGTTTAGTCATCTGGTCATGAAAATAATCGACTTTATTTTTAATGGCAGCAAGCAAAAATGGAATAAAAACTATCCCTATTTGAGCCGCCAGAAAGGAAGCCTCTTGTGAAAAGCCGTTAACTCGCCGTAAAGTCGTGGTATAGCTGCCAAACTGATAAAAATCTGTCCGCCCTTTATGCGTTGCTTCAAACAGATGTCCAATCAGGTTAACATAATGATCTAAATTCCAAAAGCGAGTTGCAAAAATTTGTGGTAACAAGACCAAAATTGAAAAAACTAGAAAAGTGATCATCGTCGCTTTAATAAAATTACGAATTTGTTTCGTTCCGCGCAAAACTAAAACTAGTAAGTAATACACCAAAAATATATTTGCAAAATAGGCAAATAAATTGATTGGTCCAGTCGCCATTCCACTAGTATCCTGTGGCCTAGTCGTAATCTGGTAACTATAAACAATCATGACAAGTTGACTAAGCAACACGCTTAAAGTCATAGTCATCACACGACGATCTACCTCTAATACTTCTAAACTATTAGAATCACTTATTAGTCGATAAATAAATAAACCAGCCAATATATAAATTGGAAATGTAGATAATACAGTAGGTAATGTATAACTAAAATTCTTCAATAACATACTAACCGGTATTAAAAACCATTCCATTTTAAATACCTCACTTATCGGTTAGTTTTATGACTTCTTAATTGACAGAAATTGAATTCTAAACAACGCAATTATTAAACCAAGCACTAAACCAAATAAACCGCCAGTTAAAATAAATTTCTTGGTCTCACGCGCAGAAGCCGTTACGTTTTGCTTCTTTGCTTTTACTAATTGCGTGATTTTACCAATTTTAACGGTATCATTAGCATGTTTTTTGAATTGTTTAACTGTGGTATTAGCAATCGCAACTGCTGACTTAGCTGAGGTAGTGCCTGCTGTAACATGAATTAACAAAGTGTTGGAATCTGTAGAACTATGTATTTGCTGACTTAACTTTTCAACACTAACTTTATATTTGCTATGCTTTGCTAAATCTTTTTTAACATGGTTTAGCATTGAGTCACCAAGCATAATTCCTTGATAAGTTGGCATTAGTTTAATGTCTGCTTCAACTGAAGCTCCCGTATGTTTACGTGGATGTACCAGCATGGTTGTTTTTGCGGTATACACTGGATGATAGACATGATTGCTCCACAAATATCCAGCTCCAGCAAAAATAACCACCGCCAAAACTAAAATATACCATTGTTTAATAATCTTACGAATTAGTGTCTCGAGCTTCATACTCCAAAATTCCCTCTTTCTTATAAAAAAAGCCAATGATTTCGATCATCGGCTTTACAAAATCTAAGCTTAATAGGCACCAGTATTCCTAAAAATACTGATCATATTAAGCACAATAATCTTCAGATCAAATCCCAAGCTTGCGTGGTCAATATAGTACAACTCGACCGCACAACGTTCAGGGTACTCAATATTACTACGGCCGCTAGCTTGCCACCAGCCCATTGCGCCGGGGGTCATCGATAACAGCTTGTCCACTTGGTCGCCGTATTCTTTAAGCTCAATTTCAACCACTGGCCGTGGCCCAACTAAAGCCATGTCCCCTTTTAAAATATTAATGAATTGGGGGATTTCGTCGATTGAAGACTTACGAATGAAGCGTCCAAATTTAGTGATTCGTGGATCTTCTTCCGCCGGTAATTTGTAACTATTGGCGATGTATTTACGATATAATTTTGGATTCGCTTTTAATTTTTGATCCGCGTTGACGATCATTGAACGGAACTTCCAGATTTTAAATGGTTGGCCGTTTTTGCCGATGCGCTGCTGCTTGTAGATCATTGGCCCTTTATTTTGCCCAAAGCGATAAATAATCGCCATGACTAGAAAAACTGTCGGCACTAAAATGACCAGCGCAACACCGGATACAACGATATCAGAAATTCGTTTAATGATTAAATAGGTTTTTGAACGTGTCTGCATTTTTATTTGGTTAGCCGTAAGCGGATTGGGCCGTTGCCAGCTCATGCCTACACTTTCCTTTTTCTCCATCAATATTGTCCTCCTAAAACCGTCCTCAATTGACACAAGTCCGTAAGCCGGTGCTGAAAAAAGACTCGGCGCGACTTCAAATTCACAAAGTATTGTTGTCTTAGCTCTAAATTGCAAACAACAAATGTAAGTATACTGAATTTAAGCTGCAAAAACAAGGTCAGCTGTAAACCCAACACTTTTTACAGTATAGCAGGGTCGACCACACGGGGCAACGTAAAATATTAGAGGTTACAGAAAAATTAACAAAATCAGAGTGCTTGAAAAGGCGCTTAGATTATGGAATATAGCCTACTACTCCGCAATCAATGGAAAGATATTAGCGAAGTACACTAATATCTTTGATGCTGCGGACGATGTCCATTCTTGTGGCAAAATTCGTACCGCAAGAAACATGGCAGCTGGGCGATAAGATACGCGCAGCGAATCGTTTGACCAGCGTAGCTATATGCAATAATCTGCCTTGTTTAGCACGTTTCTATCCCCGCTCGCGCCAGACCACTTCTGCCTCAGCGCACTTACCATCGGCAGTCGTAATCTGATGACGGCTAACGTGATCAGTGATCTGATAGTGACTTTGGGCCACGTCGTCAACGGTTAGCTCGTGCTCGTAGCGGATATTTAGACTGACGATCTCGTGGCTGCTCAGGTACGCTATCCCTAAATGATCAAACATCCAATCGAAGTAGTGAACGTTATTGACGTGTTGATTGGCGTCAATATCATAGTAGCGCACCCGATAATCTTGCTGCGCAGCATCAGCCAGCTCAACATGGTGGATTCGTGGGAAACGTTTGATACCTTTTATTTCCGGAACTGCATACGGTTGAACTAACGCTGGGATCACCGCCACCATGTTACGCGTGGCGTAGCTCATCAGCACCCAAGCACTGTGGATCGTCGCCAGCCGCTGACCTTGCGCATCATCGACCCAATAATCGCGATAACAGAAATACTTGTTGTAGCCTGTGGCTGTCGTGCCGAAAGTCACTGTTTCATCCACCTGTGGCATCCGTTTGATCTCCATCTGATATTGTGTGACCACCCAGCCCACATTGTAGCCGTGGACAACGTCATCGCTTAGCCCCAGCTGGTCGTTTTGTCGCTCAGAAACTAAGATCGCCACATTGACCAACATGGCCAATGTCATCTGATTTTTAGTGTCGCTTTCGTAATAAGTAACCTGATGTGGTTCGGTATAGATTGCTGCCACATGAATCCCCCTCTACTTTCATTCTAGCATAGCTGCCAGACCGACAAAAATTTAAAACTGGTGATACGCCTTATAAACGTCTTGTTTCGCCACTGTGCGCTGCTTAGCCACTGTTTTAATGGCGGCCTTCACGTCACTGCCTTCATCAACTAACTGGGCAACATAATCGTGCAAATCTAGGTCCGCGTAAGCATCCGCGCCGGCTTCAGTCGGCTGCGGATTACCCGCCACTAGCACCACAAATTCACCGCGCGGCGCATGTTCATTAAACCAAGCCAGCGCCTCAGCCAGTGTGCCGCGCAAAAAGCTTTCATATTTCTTAGTCACTTCACGGGCCAAAACCACTTGCCGCTCGCCACCAAAGCTAGTCGCCAAGCTGGTCAACGTTTTCAGCAACCGATGCGGCGCCTCGTAAAAAATCAGCGTTTCAGTATGATTTTTTAACGGTTCCAACTCAGCTAATTGCTGCTGCGATTTACGCTGCAAAAAGCCGTAAAAATAAAACGGTTGTGGCGCTAAGCCAGAGGCGATCAAGGCCGTTAAACCAGCATTGGCGCCAGGTAGTGGCACCACTGGAATATTCTGCGTGATCGCGGCGGCAACTAATTCTTTACCAGGATCGCTGATCGACGGCATCCCGGCATCGCTGACCTGGGCCAAGGACAAGCCGCTTTGCAAATGTTCCAGTAAACGTGGAATCCGCTCCTGAGTATTATGCTCATGAAAACTAATTTGCTTAGTCGTGATCTCAAAATGGCTCAGTAAGCGCTGCGTATTGCGGGTATCTTCCGCCGCAATTAAGTCGACTTGCTGCAGCACTTTAATGCTACGCATAGTCATATCATCTAGATTGCCGATCGGCGTTGGCACTAAATACAACGTGCCAACAGTTTGTGCAGCAAAACTGCGCTGTTCTTGCATGAAGATCCTCCTATATAACAAAATCTGTTATTTACTAAAAATTACTAAACAAAGGTACGCCACCAAAAAAAGCTGAGTAAGCACTCAGCTAAGATGCGTATGGAACTAATCTAGGCTAGTTGCTCAAAATCCGAATGCTCTTTTAGACACTCAGCTAATGGCGTTCACCATAAATAACATCGAGACAAAAGGCGCACGGTTCATCATCGATCCGCCGCGAGCCATACATTAAGTAGCAAACATGGAAGCCTTCTTCGTACAACTTTTCCAGATTAGCGCGCGATTTTGAAAGTTGTGGCGTTTGATCATGTTGCTTAGCCGCCTGTTGCTGCTCAACTTCTTCGGACTGAATTTCTTGTAAATGTTCCCGCAGATGCTGATTTTCGATTTCTAATTCAGCGTTACGCTCCAAGATCTGGGTCATATCCGTCTGCATTTCATCGATGCGCGCCAGCATATGTTTAGTATCGGCTTCTAATTGTACAAAACTATCGTACAGTTCCCGTTTCTCCACTTTTATTCACCTTTACCTTAATTTCTTCTAAGTCATAATCGACCGCCACCTGGTGACCGTCAAGCCGCACCCGCAAAACGTGGGATAGTAGGTTCATCCCCACTACTTTACCCGGGCCATCAACGGTAGTCACCCGCTCGCCATAATCAGGCAAGGCAGCTTTAGCGTCTTCGTACATATCATCT
Source organism: Loigolactobacillus zhaoyuanensis (assembly GCF_003946385.1). GTDB lineage: Bacteria > Bacillota > Bacilli > Lactobacillales > Lactobacillaceae > Loigolactobacillus > Loigolactobacillus zhaoyuanensis. The sequence continues at coordinate 22,870 of NZ_RHOE01000028.1, read as the reverse complement.
TCAAATTGTAAACAGCACATCAAACGGCCACATAAGCCAGAGATCTTAGTCGGATTCAGCGACAAATTTTGATTTTTCGCCATTTTGATCGATACTGGCACAAATTCACCAAGAAAAGTTGAGCAGCATAACGCGCGGCCACAAGGACCAATGCCACCCAATAATTTGGCTTCATCGCGGACCCCGATTTGCCGTAACTCGATCCGGGTTTTAAAAACGCTGGCAAGATCGCGCACCAAGTCGCGGAAATCAACGCGACCATCCGCAGTAAAATAGAAAATCAGCTTATGCCGGTCCAGCGTGTAACGTGCAATGGTTAGTTTCATTCGTAAGTGATGCGCCCGCACCATTTGTCGTGCTTGCTGTAGCGCGACCTTGGCATCAGCTTGATTACCTGCGGCGTGCGCCAAGTCAGTCTCGATCGCCGTTCGTTCCACCATAATTTCATCCAGCGCCACCGCTTCCGGCGCCAGATCCTGCACCCGCACAACTCGAGCCAGATCCTGACAATGATTATATTTGACCACGATCTGACTACCAGCCGCAACTTGCATTTGATTAGGCGTCCAATGCGCCTGCCCTGACTTTTGAAACCGAATTTCCATAACTTCCATCACGTTCACCCCTACCTATTGACTAGAGAGTGCCGCAAAAGGCGCCCAGCTTATGAGCACTAACCTAGATTGACAAATAATACACGCAGTGGATTATTGGCAATCGTAGCTAAGCGGAATAAGCTGCCTTTTTAGGCACGTTCCAACTGAATTATTATCGGTGATCACTTTATTTTAAAAGCCGTAACGTCAAACTTTCTAATGTATTCTGAAAACTCACATTAGCCGTCAAATACTTTTGCGCAGCTAATGTGGCTTCCATTTGTTGCAATAATTGGTCGCTGGTCGCATTTTCCGCCCACGTCGCAAGTTGCGCTTGTTGGCTGGGAAAACTCAGCGCTTCACCACGACCGAAGTGCAGCGCCAAAACGTCCTGCATCATTAGCAAAATCAGCGCCAGCACTTCATTTTGAATCGTTCGTTCCTTAGCCAGTGGCACTAAATTCGCCTGGACATCCACGAAAGCCAATGAATTATTTTCTTGAATATGGCTAAACCACTGCCACGTTTTCTGGCGCAACGGATCAAACCAGTCACTGGCCAACCATGCTTGCGCCGTCGGTAAACTGTTGGTCAACCGCACTAATAATGCGGCATCCCCGGAATTGATCCCCGCAGCCGTCAATTGGGCGAGCAACTGCGGCCGCGGCAAGCGCGCAAACTCAATGATCTGCAACCGCGAAATAATCGTTGGCAACAGCTGATTTTTAGCCGTCGTGGTTAAGATCAAATAAGTCTGTGGTGACGGCTCTTCCAGGAACTTCAGCAGACCATTGGCCGCGCTGACCGTCATTTTATCAGCATCTTGAATAATGAAGACACGCTGATTCGTTTCCATACCGCTTTTGGTCAATTCCTGCTTCAAAAACCGAATTTGCTCAATTTTCAGGCTCTGCCCTTCCGGCACTACCTTGACCACATCGGGATGGTTGCCACTGAGAATTCGCTGGCATTCACTACAAGTACCATCGGGCATGCCGTCAACCACGTGACTGCAAAACAAGCGCAGCGCGATCCAAGTCGCCAGTTCAATTTTACCAGTGCCGGCAGCACCGCTAAATAAATAGCCTTGGCTCAACTGCTGCCGCGCGATCACGCTTTTAAATAGCTCAACTAACCGTGGCTGTAAACTTTCGATCGTCATGGTCATCGCCTAAAATTGATGAAACTGTTCGACTGGCAGCACAAAGACCGTGGCGCCGCCGACTTGAACCTCAACCGGATACGTGCTTTCACCGCCAACAGTATTGTCCAAACTAACCGGCGGCGTCATAAATTGTTCCCGCGTATGCGATGTCTCCTTGATGATCTTCAACACCTCATCGACCCGCTCGTCATCGATCCCGATGATAAACGTGGTGTTACCGGCCTTCAAAAAACCGCCGGTAGTCGATAATTTAGTGGCTTGAACATTGGCGTCCACAAACTCCGCGCTTAATCGATTACTATCTTTATCCTGCACAATGGCAAAAATCATTTTCATTGTCAAATACGCCTCCTGACTATTTGATCATTCAACTACTATTCTAGCGGAATATATCTTACAAAGAATAAACCTGCTATTCAAAAAATTACGTATTGTTCAAGTACTGACTAGTGCTCAAAATCTAAACACCTTTTTGCAGAATTGTACCTTAGCCTAAACGTGCCTAAAAAGGCACTGTCGCTCAGTCTTAATAACACTGTTTGCCAAGTATTGAATTTAATCCTTAATCGCTAAACAGAACGTGCTTCCCGTTGTCGATTGGACTATTGCCAAAGTGCGGCAAGTCCAAGTCGCAGCTTTCTGCGCCTAGCTACGATTATCAAACGATCCACTACGTGTATCTTATTGCTAATCTAGGCTAGTGCTCAAAATCTAAACGCCTTTTGAGGACACTCTTTACTTAAACCAGTCCGCATAAGTCGTGGTGATCACGCGCTGACATGCAGCGATCACATCGGCTAATGGTTGCGTGGCGTCGATGGTTTTGATCCGTTGCGGATATTCTTGTGCTAAAGCTAAATATTCGCCGCGCACCTTTTGATGGAACGACAACGCTTCTTGATCCAAACGGTCATTTTGCGACTGCCGATGCGCCGCGATCCGCTGCAAACCTAGCTCTGACGGAACATCTAAATATAAAGTCAGATCTGGCGTTAACAATTCAGTGGCGAATTCATTCATTTGACCAACTGCATTGACGCCAATTTCGCGGCCGGCACCCTGATAAGCCAATGAACTATCAACAAAACGATCACAGATCACGATTTTATCCGCTGCCAAAGCTGGCCGAATTTTTTCAATAATATGTTGCCGCCGCGCCGCTGCATACAACAACGCCTCGGTGCGCTTGTCCATCGCCGTATTTTGCGGATCCAATATAATGCGCCGAATGGCTTCAGAAATTGGATTACCACCAGGCTCACGCGTTTCAATGATCGGCTGCCGCGCGATCTGCCGCAACTGGGGCACTAATTCAGTTAGCGCGCTGGTTTTACCGGCGCCATCTGGACCTTCAAATGTAATTAATAAACCAGCCACACTGATTCCTCTATTTCTATGTCGTGCATTACGCACGTTATCTTTAAAGCTACTTTTATTCTACTGTAAGTCAACGGTGCTGTCTAATTAGATTTTAAAGAGTGCAAAAAAAGACGCTTAGATTATGGAACATAACCTAGTTAGCTAATAAGATACGCAGTGAATCGTTTAGCTAACGTAGTTATGTGGAATAATCTGTCTTTTTTTGCACGTTTACACTAAATCAGCCAGCAACCAAATTATTTTCCATCCCGCACGAGCCGATAAAAAAAGCACCCAGGTAAAATTAAATTCACCTGCGCACTCCTATTGATCAACCTAAAAAATCATGTTCACTTCGCGCAGCGCCAGGCATTAATCGATCACCTTTCGTCCCACGAATTCGTGCTTCATGGTAGAGGAATAGGTATTTAGACCGCGCCAATTGCACTTGCGTAATCAATTCCTCATCCGCATCGTCAATGGAAATAACCGTCTCTTTAGCCCGATTCCAATCATTCATCGCCTCATAGATCGCGCTGAGTAATTTTTCATCATAGCTTTGCTGTAGTTTAGACCTTTGCCCATGCTTACGCTTAAACATCTAAATACCCCTTTTCACAGAGTGTTAAAAAAAGCGCTCAGATCACGCAGCATAACCTAGCTGACTAATAAGATACACGCAGTGGATCGTTTAGCCAGCGTCGTTATGTGGAGTGATCTGCTTTTTTTAACACGTTTCCGCCGTACTACATCTCTTGACGGCCTTCAACTGCTTTGAGTAATGTCATTTCATCGGCATATTCAATATCGCTACCGACCGAAAGACCATGCGCCAAACGAGTGACTTTAATGCCGGCAGGTTTGATCAAACGAGATAAATAAGTCGCCGTCGCTTCACCTTCTGGCGTGGCGTTAGTCGCCACGATCACTTCTTTGATCACATCATTTTGCAGCCGTTTCAGCAAACTAGCAATATTGATATCCTCAGGTCCTTTACCTTCGATCGGCGATAAAACACCTTGGAGCACATGATACAAGCCATGGTATTCATTCATTCGTTCCATGGTCATGATATCTTTTGGCCCTTCAACGACCAACACCGTGCTTTGATCACGGCTTTTATCGGCACAGACCATGCATGGATCATCTTCCGTAATATTGCCGCAAATACTGCAGTAATGCAAATCACGCTGCGCAGCAATCAATGCTTTCGCAAAATCAGTGACATCATCTTGTTGCATATCGATCGTATAAAAAGCTAAGCGCGTCGCCGTTTTACTACCAATTCCCGGCAACTTCATATAGCTTTCGATCAATTTTGCAATTGGTTCAGGATATTGCATTGCAACGTTCCTTCCTATAAGTAACACGTGTAAACAAACTCAATTTGGCGAGTACTCACTCAACCAACTGGATTACATACCAGGCACGCCGCTAGTGTATTTGCCCATCTTAGCTTGCGTTGCGTCATCAACGTTCGTTAGCGCATCGTTGACTGCCATGATGATCAAATCTTGTAACATATCAGGATCGTCAGGATCGATGGCTTCAGGCTTGATTTGAATATCCTTCATTTTCTTTTCGCCATTAAAAGTAACGACAACCGCATCGTCGCTAGCCGCTCCAGTAAATTCTTGAACGTTTAATTCTTCTTGCGCCTGACCCATTTCTTTTTGCAACTTCTTCATTTGTTTCATCATACCTTGCATATTTCCGCCACGCATCATATCAACGATTCCTCCTATATTTTAACGAATACCTAAAAAGGCGTTCCGATTTTGAGCACTGATCTAGATCAGCAGACCATTTTTAATCATTTTTAATTTCCAAATGTTCGGCGCCAAACAAAGTCTCCGCTTGGCTGATCACTGGCGCTTTTTCCGCCACAGCTGACTCGGCTTCAGGCGTCTTAGTCCGCTGATGCTGCTTAATATACGACTTGCGCACCTGCGGCCATTCGTCTTGCGGCACAAAAATAATTTTCGGCGTATAGCCCACTAAACGATCTAAACCATTTTCCAGCGCATCGACCATTTCTTGGTTGCTATTGGCTCGATCCAGCAAGAAATCACTGTCAAAGGAGACCACCACACCATCGTGGCTAGCAGCAACTGGCTTTGAAGCACGCATTAACGCGCGATGCTGCACCGTCAACTGCTGCAACAATTCCGCCCAAATCGATTTCAATTGCTGCAAACTATCCTTCGTCGCATGATCCAACACTGGATAAATCGCTGCCACATTCGTATGTTGCTTAGCGGCACGACGCGGCGCCACTGCTGCTGGTGCGGCGGCTGGCGTGCCATTAGTCTGTAACGTGGTCAACTGCTGCTGCAAGGTTTTTAATTCTTGCTGCAGCTGACTGATCTCGGCCGTCGTTTCTGGTACCGCCGCAACCGTTGCTGTCGTCGCTGCTGCCTGCGTTTGACAGAGTTTGACCGTCGCCACTTCCAAATAAATATCCGGATGATTGGTGAAGCGCAATTGTTGCTGACTATCATTCAGCACGTCAATGGCGCGGTATAGATCAGCCGCCGCAAACGCCTGACTGAGTTGCTTAAATTGCTCATCGACGCTGCCTAACTCGATCTGCTCGACCATGGCTGGCGCCTGCTGATACAGCAATAGATCACGACTATACTCAATTAGATCTTCAATAAAGCGGCCGGCATCTTTGCCAGCGGCTAAAACCTGCTGCAGTAATTCCAGTGCTTGCGGCGTATTATGTGCCTGCACCGCCTGCATGTAGTCGGCCAACAATTTTTGCGCCGCGCTGCCGGTGACCTGTAACGCATTTTCCAGTGTCACGTGATTGTCGCTAAATGACAGCACCTGATCCAGCACGCTTAAAGCATCCCGCATCCCACCTTCTGCGGCTTTGGCGATCGTCTTTAACGCTGGTTCTTCAAAGGTGATCCCCTTTTCCTGCAAAATATAACTCATTCGGCTATAAATAGCTTGGGCTGAGATCCGTTGAAAATCAAAGCGCTGGGTCCGTGAAATGATCGTTAGTGGCACTTTATGTGGTTCCGTTGTGGCCAGAATGAAGACGACGTGGCTCGGCGGTTCCTCCAACGTTTTGAGTAGCGCGTTAAACGCCCCAGTCGACAGCATATGCACTTCATCAATAATGTAAACTTTGTACGGTGCGCTGGTGGGTGCGTATTTAGCTTTATCGCGAATATCACGAATTTCGTCCACACCGTTATTGGAAGCCGCATCGATCTCGATCACATCATTCAAAGTGCCCGCCGTGATCGCTAAGCAGGAAGGACACTCATTGCAAGGCTCGCCGTCTTTTAAGTTAGGACAATTGATCGCCTTAGCGAAGATCTTAGCCGCCGACGTTTTCCCGGTTCCCCGCGGGCCAGTAAACAGGTAAGCATGGCTGGTTTGGTGTGCCTCTAAAGCGTTGCGTAGCGTTTGCGTGATCGTTTCTTGTCCGACAATGTCAGCAAACCGCTGCGGCCGCCAAACACGATATAAGGCTTGATAAGCCATCCCCATGCTTCCTTTCTGTAATGAAGTTTTCTATATTATTGGCTGGTAACGTGTAATAAAAGACAACTTCCTGCTCTTAGCTACGCTTGCCGAACGATCCACTCCGTGTATCTTATCGTCAAGCTAGGCTAAGCTTCGGAAGCTAACCGTCTTTTATTACACTTCCAAAATAAAAGCTCTTAGTCTATGTTCAACTAAGAGCTGTCTCAATTCAAAATAACAAAAGGCACATGACGTATCCTACTTAGTGCTGCTTTCTTCCGAACCTGACACGATTCGTAAGCACACCATTGCCTTAAGGCCTTGCGGCAATACTTATTATATTAGACCTGGCCCAAAAAAGCTAGTCCTTTACGTCATCTTCTGTTAATTTTTTCTGAGCTGCTTGTTTAGTTGCTTTACGCCGCGCCCGAATTGCGCGAAAAAATTGTTGTAGCTGCGCTTGCGCGTCCTCGGCCAGCACGCCGCTTTCGACGGTGGCTTGATGGTTAAAGCGCTGGTCAGTCAATAAATTCATAAAAGTGCCTGCCGTACCCGCTTTCGGGTCCGCCGCACCATAATAGACCGCCGCCAGCCGTGAATTAATGATCGCGCCACTGCACATGGGACAAGGCTCCAAAGTCACAAAAATCGCCGCATCCTCTAAGCGCCAACTTTTTACAGTTAAGCAAGCTTCTTGGATCGCTAAAATTTCGGCGTGGGTGGTGGCGTCTTGCGTATGCTCACGCAAATTATGCCCGCGACCAATAATTTTGCCTGCTTGAACCACAACAGCGCCGATCGGAACTTCACCGATCTGGGCGGCTGAACGGGCTTCAAATAACGCCTCGCGCATGTAATTTTCTTTTTCCGCAGTTGTAAACTGTCCCATCAACTCACCTATTTCTACACTGATACCTTATTTTAGCATATCTTTGTGACCACAAACTTAAATGATTTCTAAAGGCTGCTTGCGTGTCGGCCCAGGAAAGGCTTGATCCAACGCAGCTAGTTCAGCCGGCGTCAAAGTAACTGCCGCCGCGGCAATATTTTCCTGCATGTGTTGCCAGTTGCTAGTCTGCGGAATCGCCAATAAGTTGGGCTGGCGCAAAGTCCACGCCAATAAAACTTGGTGCGCAGTTATTTGATGCGCCTGTGCGACCTGCTGCACAGCCGTATTTTCAGTCAGGCGGCCGCGAACATCCCCTTGAGCCACTGGCGAATAGGCAATAAACGGAATTGCCCGTTTCTGCTGCCACGGAAGCACGTCAAATTCGACCCCGCGCGCACCTAAATTGTACAGATCTTCATTAGCGGCCAAATGCTGCCCACCGTTAATTTGTGACAATTCCAGCAGATCAACCTGATCAAAATTAGAAACGCCCCAATAACGGATCTTGCCGGCACGCTTCAAGTCTTCCAAACCAGCGACAGTTTCGCTTAACGGCACGCCACCACGCCAATGCAATAAGTACAAATCAAGATAATCCGTCCCCAACCGCCGTAAACTAGCGTCAAGACTTTGCCGCATTCGCTGCTTAGTCGCGTTTTGTGGATAGAATTTAGAAATTAAAAATAAATCCCCGCGCTGATACGATTGAATCGCGGCACCAACCAATGATTCTGAGCGTCCTTCACCATACATTTCCGCAGTGTCGATCACAGTCAAACCATGATCCAAGCCGTAGCGTAACGCCGTTAATTCGGCTTCTCGTTGCGCCGACTGCTCACCCATATGCCACGTGCCCATCCCTAAAGCTGGCAACGTTGTCCGTTGAAACTTAATTTCCTGCATCTCATTCGCCTCTATATTTTATTGTCATACTAATACTTACAATTAACACTTTAAATAAAATAGGCTATTACGCCTATTTTATTTAAAGCTGGACGCCTGTTGTGACACTGGCTAATCTGAGGTGTGCCCTGAAACGACTTTGCCCACACCACTCACCGGATGTCGCAACAACGTGTCACAAAAGGCAACTTATTCCGCCTAGCGACAATTGTCAAATAATCCACTACGTGAATTATTCGCCAATCTATGCTAGTGCTCATAAGCTGAGCGCCTTTTGTGACACTGGCTAATCTTCGTGTCGTTTTTGCGCCATATAATCCTTTAAGACGTCACGCCAGTCGCTGGCTTTATCTTGAAAACGATCGGAATATTGGCTCACTCGCTCACGAACATCACCAAACTTATCCGCCATATGCAATAAATGATCAATATCATCGTCATTTAACCGATCAACGAAGTCCATTACCCGCTGATTACCATTTAAATTATCCTTAACATAACCTTTAATACGATTACGTTTTTTGTGGTTCTGCAACTTGTTCATTACCGCATCCGCCGCCAAGTACGCACCAGCCGCGGCAACGGCAGCCGTCACACCAATACCAAGTAAAAGCTTTTGTCCTGTTTTCATAAGTGAGCCTCCTCATATTTCAAAATAAAGAACGCCAAATCAGCGTGTAGCGCAATGTCTGAGCGCCGTTTAAACACACTATCTTCTATAAGTACAGTTTACCACAATCCGGCTTGTAACCGCATTAATCACGCCCGACGACTTTGTAAAATGAAGTAGCCTTTATTTTTAGCCAAAACCGCTACATTACCAAAAACTTCTTGCATTTTTTGTTGGGCCGATGGTGCGCCTTGCTTTTTCTGGATCACGACGGTCAGCACGCCACCAGGTAATAAATGAGCGTAGGCGCCGCTTAAAATCCCGTGGACCACTGGCTTACCAGCACGAATCGGCGGATTAGTCAAAATTGCCGCGTATTGATCAGTGACCGCAGCGTATTGATCGGATGAAAAAATAGTGACGTTGCTGATTTGGTTACGCTGCGCATTTTCCCGGGCCAAACTAAGCGCCAACTCGTTAACATCGACCAGATCAACGTGCCGCTGCGGTTGCTCCTTAGCCAAGGTCAAGCCGATCGGCCCGTAGCCAGCGCCAACATCCAATAATGGTCCTGCTGGGAGCGCCGCAAAATCAAATGTATCCAATAACGTCCGTGTCCCAAAATCGACTGTCCGCTTTGAAAACACCCCATTATCGGTAACAAAAGTCAGCGCCTGCCCACGCAGCGTAAATTCCCATTCTTGTTGATTATGAACCACATCTGGATTTTTCGAGTAATAATAATTTGCCAAAATTAATTTCCTTTCTACTTCACGATTAAGCTAATTCATCAGTCAGGAACGCTAATAATTTTTTTATGCGCCGGATACTTAGTAGCCAAGCGCCTTTTGCGCCACGCTTCGCTAAAACTAAGAAAGATTTTCCCCGTACGCCACTTTTCTGTGTTAAACTTATTTTACCAGAAAAACCACGGCAAACAATCACACACCACATTTTGTGTTTAAGAAATATTACAAACACAAAATATGGTGTTTTTTTGTTGATTTTTCGTTAGTGACCCTTTATACTGAGAACACAAACACAAATATTATTTAAACAATATAGCGTCACGGTTTTGGTGAACATATTTCTCCATCAAAAAAGTAAGAACGCTTAAAATAGAAAAGGATTGACTGCAATGAATAATCTAACCGTGTACACCAAAAATGGCTGTGTCCAATGCCGCATGACCGAACGTTTCTTAAACGAACATGATATTCCTTTTACTGAACATAATTTGGACCAAGAACCTGAATATGTTGATTATTTGAAGGAAAAAGGGTTCCAGGCAACACCAGTGGTTGAAGCCAATAACGTTAGTTTCTTCGGCTTCCGGCCCGATCAATTGCGGCAATTAGCGGTCTAAGCGCCGCCACTGACAATTCTTGCTAGCACATGATCACGTAAGCGCAGCTAAATTCGCTGGGCGATTCTGATCTTGTGCTTTTTATTTTTACCTGCTGTTGCATCTTTGCCACCTTATATAGAAAGTAGGAACTAACTTGTCTTTAAAAACGATCGATACCCAAAACGTGTCCTATTATGCGCTGAATAACCAGATCAACATCCCTGTCGACGGCCAAATCCCGTTGCAAAAAGATCAGGAAGCGCTGCAAGCTTTCTTAAGCGAAAACGTTGAACCCAACACTAAAAAATTCCCGAGCTTTGAAGCCCGCTTAGATTACTTAATTAAACACCACTATTTAGAAACTGACTTTCTCAGCAAATATTCATTGACGTTTATGGAAAGTTTGCACGACGACTTAGCCGCCGCCAATTTCCACTTCAAATCATTTATGGCCGCCTACAAGTTTTACGCTCAATACGCGCTTAAAACCGATGACAACGCCTATTACTTAGAAAATTTTGCCGACCGCGTTTTGATCAATGCGTTGTATTTTGCCGATGGTGACGAACAAGTTGCCCGCGATATCGCTGGTGAAATGATCCACCAACGCTACCAGCCTGCAACTCCTAGCTTCTTAAATGCTGGCCGTGCCCGTCGTGGTGAATTGGTTTCTTGTTTCCTATTACAAGCTACCGACGATATGAATTCAATTGGCCGCACGATCAATTCGGCCCTACAGCTATCGCGGATTGGTGGCGGCGTTGGTATCACCTTGACTAACTTGCGTGGTGCAGGCGACCCCATCAAACACGTGGAAGGTGCAGCATCTGGCGTTCTCCCAGTCATGAAATTATTGGAGGATTCTTTCAGCTACTCCAATCAATTAGGCCAGCGCCAAGGTGCCGGCGTCGTTTATTTAAACGTCTTCCATCCCGACATCATTGCTTTTCTTGGTGCTAAAAAAGAAAACGCCGATGAAAAATATCGTCTGAAAACTTTATCACTTGGCGTTGTGGTTCCCGACAAGTTTTACGAACTTGCCCGCCAAAATGCTGATATGTACTTATTCAGTCCTTACGACGTGGAGCGCGTTTATGGTCAGCCCTTCTCTTACGTGGATATCACTGCAGAATACGATAACTTAGTGGCTAACCCGACGATCCACCGCAAGCAGATCAAAGCCCGTGATTTGGAAAATGAAATCAGCAAGTTACAACAAGAATCTGGCTATCCATACATTATTAACGTGGATACTGCCAACCGTGCCAACCCAATCGACGGTAAAATCATTATGAGTAATTTATGTTCAGAAGTTTTACAAGTTCAACAACCTTCGATCATCAATAATGAACAAAAATATGATGAACTAGGCACGGATATCAGCTGTAACTTAGGCTCAACCAATATTCCGAACTTAATGCACGCCCCTGATTTCGGCCATTCAGTCAAAACGATGGTGCGCGCGTTGACCTACGTCACTGATAATTCAAATATCGATGTCGTCCCTTCTGTACAACACGGCAACCACTTAGCGCACACCATTGGCCTTGGTGCCATGGGCTTACACAGCTATTTTGCCAAGGAACATATGATGTATGGCGATCAAGAAAGCCTTGATTTCACTAATATTTACTTTATGTTGCTGAATTACTGGACCTTGAAAGCTTCCAACGAAATTGCCAGTGAACGCAAAGAAACGTTTGCCAACTTTGACAAGAGTAAATACGCGGACGGCAGTTATTTTGACCAATACACGCAAAAAACGTGGCAACCAGAAACCGCTAAAGTTAAAGGCTTATTCAAAGATGTTTTCATCCCCACGATTGCTGATTGGCAAGCACTTAAAGCCGACGTTATGCGCGATGGTCTTTATCACCAGAACCGCTTAGCTGTAGCGCCAAATGGCTCGATCTCCTACATTAATGATACTTCTGCTAGTTTGCAGCCGATCGTTAACCGAATAGAAGACCGCCAAGAAAAGAAAATCGGCACGATCTATTATCCAGCGCCTTACCTTTCTAACGACACGATGCCTTACTACACGTCAGCTTACGACATGGATATGCGGCACGTGATCGATATTTACGCAACGGCCCAGCAGCACGTCGACCAGGGTATGAGTATGACCTTATTCATGCGCTCAACGATTCCAACTGGCTTGTACGAATGGAAAAATGGCGAAACGGATAAAATGACGACACGTGACCTAAATATCTTGCGCAACTACGCCTATAACAAAGGTATCAAGTCAATTTACTACATTCGCACGTACACCGATGACGAAGACGAAATCGGCTCAAATGCTTGCGAAAGCTGTGTTATTTAGGCGGCATATCAGTAATTAAAATAGCGGAAACGTGATCAAAAAGGCAGCTTCTTGCGTCTAGCTACGCTTATCGAGCGCCTTTTTGATCACTCTGAAAGGGAGTTCATCATGGTAGATAAAAATTATGCGGCAGTTAACTGGAATGCAGTTTCTGACGCGATCGATAAAGCAACTTGGGAGAAATTAACTGAACAATTTTGGCTGGACACGCGGATCCCCGTTTCCAATGACTTAGATGATTGGCGGACTCTAGATGACACCCACCAGTGGGTCGTTGGCCATGTTTTTGGTGGTCTAACCTTATTAGACACGCTACAATCACAAGATGGCTTGGCGGCCTTACGCAAAGACGTACGCACGCCGCACGAAACGGCCGTCTTAAACAATATCCAATTTATGGAATCCGTTCACGCTAAAAGTTACTCAACTATTTTCTCAACCTTAAATACAGACACTGAGATCACCGAAATCTTCAAGTGGAGTGACAGCGAAGAATTTCTACAAAATAAAGCGCGTTGGATCAATCAGATCTATCATAACGAAACTGATCCATTGAAGAAAAAAATCGCCAATGTTTTCTTAGAAACTTGTTTATTCTATTCAGGTTTTTACACCCCACTTTATTACTTGGGGAACAATAAATTAGCCAACGTTGCTGAGATCATTAAATTGATTTTACGTGATGAATCCGTCCACGGCACGTATATTGGCTATAAATTCCAGCTCGGCTTTAACCAGCTAGGTCAGAATGAACAACAATCGCTACAAGATTGGATGTTTGATTTTCTTTATAAGCTCTACGCTAACGAAGAAAAGTATACCCATTTACTCTACAATCAAGTCGGCTGGACCGAAGAAGTGCTGACCTTTATCCGTTATAACGCCAACAAAGCGCTAATGAATTTAGGTCAAACACCGTTATTCCCTGACACCGAAAGCGACGTTAATCCAATCGTGATGAACGGTATCTCGACTTCCACCGCTAACCATGATTTCTTCTCCCAAGTCGGTAACGGCTATCGCTTAGGCGAAGTTGAAGCGATGCGCGACAACGATTATACTATCGGTGGCCCCAAAGAACCAAAAGCTAAATAAAACGCACCAAAAAAGACCATCTGCTACTTTCAGCGGATGGTCTTTTTGTCACTAAAATTGAGGCAACAAAAAACGCCGCATTGTCAGCGGCGTTTCGGTGTGTTATTTGAAGTAAAAACGTAGCAGCTCTAAAGCCGACTTCTCCATTAACTTTTTACCATATTCTGATAAAACATCAGGTGTAACGTTAGTTCGATCAGCGTATTCCAACGCGATCGCTAACTCATCCTTGATCGAGCCTTCGGAAGTTTCATTAACAAAGAAAATCAAATGCAAATAGAAAGCGTCCTTATATCTAAACAGATTAGAAACCGCACCGTCTAGCTTTAAAATTTTAGCTAACTGAATCACATTTTCGAAATCCTGAATTTTTAAAACAACTTCGCGTGTTGGTGTATCCGGATCATTCAGGTAAGTGCTGTAATCATCTTCGTCGTCATCCACTTCTGCTGACTTCAAAGTTGTCTTACGTTGCTTACCATCACCGTCGCTAGCCAACAGCTGTTGTTTGATGAACTCAGAGACCTCGTCATCACTACCAGCAAAATCCTCTTCGGTCAAGCCGTCAGTTGGTACATTTTTACTAATAAATAATTCCAATCCATTTTTATTTGGCAACACTTGAAAAGTCACCGCGTCATTTGATTGGAATTGATGATCAGTATCGACTTCCTCGAGGATCGAGTAAAAGAAATTTTCAATTTGTTTATGATTACCGAGCAAATCTAGTACCGTGATGCCCCGCTCGGATAAGTCTTCATTTTCCAATAAAACTCGAATGGTATTATCGTTGATCCGTTCCATTTCCATGATTGTTGCACCCCGCTTTTCTAATTCAGGTACATCTCTACAAGTACATTGTACCTGAAATTAGTTGATTGTAAAGTAAGGTACTCTATTTTTAGCGCAATAATTAGAATTACTAAACTATTGCAAAAAAAGACACACTATTCAGTGTGTCAGTGAAACTTAAACGCCAGCCCGCAACTTGATCATGCGCAGTTCCACAGCGCGAACGTGACGTGGTAAAAAGCGCCGAATCTCATCTTCATTAAAGCCAACTTGTAGGCGCTTCTCATCAATGACGATCGGCCACCGGACCAAACCAGGATGCTGCTGAATCAAAGTAAATAGACTACGTAAGGTCAAACTGTCCAGGTCAATGTGCAGGTCCTGGAATGTTTTGGAACGAGTTGAAATAATTTCCTCAGTACCGCTCTCAGTCATACGTAAAATTTCTTTAATTTCAGGGATCGTTAATGGTTCAGCAAAAATATTTCGTTCAACAAATGGGATATCATGCTCTTTAAGCCACGCACGAGCCTTACGACAAGAGGTGCAACTAGGTGAAGTATAAAGTATTACCATTTTTATCATCCTTTCGCCCGCTAATAAACTCGTGGGTGTCAGTTAACTATAAGTTCATTGTAACCGTTTTAGGTGATTTAGTCTATAGTAATTCTAAGATTATCTAACTATTTTTGATAATTTTCACACTTCGATTTGCAGATCTTTCTGGGCTAATAGCACGGGAATCGTTGGTCCCGCTGCGGTCATCGTTTCTTGCTGTAATTGCTGTAAATCAGTATCTTGGGGCAAATGGCTGATCAGTAGCTGTTTGATCGCTGCATCTTTAGCCAATAAGCCTGATTGTGTCGAAGTCATATGCGCGATCGTGCCAGTTTTACTTTTCAGAAAATTAGTATCAGTAATTAGCAGATCAGCATGCTGGGCAAATTGTGGTAGCTGATCAAAGTAAGCGGTGTCGGCGGTATAAACTAAGACTTTGCCAGTTGCCCGCTCAACGATCCGAACGGCGTATGCCGGCACTGGATGTACAGTTGGCAAGAAAGTAATTTCAAATGGCCCTAAAGTCGTTTTACGCTGCGGCTGATATGCGATACCGTCTGTGACCCCTTGCATGGTCAATGCAGCGAAATGCAAGGGATCAGCGGTATGACCATAAATCGGCAAACGTGGCTCTTTTTTAACGCCTTGATGTAATTGCCAATAATATTGCAATACGCCGATGTCAGCCATGTGATCGTAATGATAGTGGGACAGCAACACCGCATCTAACTGCAATGGATCAAGCTGTTGCTGCAAGCTTAACAAAGCGCCACTACCACAGTCCAACAACAAATTGAATGACTCAGTTTGCACTAGATAAGCGCTGGTCCCCACATTTTTATACGGATAACCGCCATACATCCCTAAAACTGTTAATTTCATTCGCGAAACCTGCTTTCTAAGATTTATTTACTACCTTAAGTATACCAGCTTCATACTTTAATTCACCGCAAGCAATCTAATTACCCATAACGGTCAAATTGCGTTATGCTATAAGTAGTGATAAGGAATAAATGATGAGGGGTGTAGCAATCATGATTCATAAAATAATTTCAGCTTTTGGCTCGCAGTCGATTTTAGCAGCGTACTTAGAACGCGAACCGCAGCGCCATCTATTACTATTGAAACCAGCACAAACTGAAGAAGATTTCCAATTACTCGATCTTTCCGACCAACCAACATTTTTTAATAATCCATTGCAGTACAACACGTACTATCATAACGGTGGTAACGATTTGACTGGCTTTTTCAATTTTATGTACTTCGATTTTGCTTCCACCGATGCTGCTAAAGTTTTTCGCGCCCAGTTTGATCATTTAAGCAAAGACGTCGACAGCTTTATTGGCCTACACGATATTTTCCTGCTGCGGCTGGATGCACCACAAAATAAATACGTGATCTTATCGGTTTGGCAACATGATGTTAATTACTTCAATTGGCGTAATTCCAAGGATTTCCAGCAAATGCAGCCTTATCTCAACGCTGGCCCCTACGTGCAACAATTTCACCAAACCAGCTATGTGCTAGCACAAGTTTAAAAAAATCAGTGTATAAACTAAAACAGTGGCGACTAAACTTAATTAGTCGCCACTGTTTTTTATTTGACCAGATCAGCCCACAAGGTCACTTCGCCACTTGCTAGTGATTGCGGTACATCAATAATCCGTTGGTTGGCACTACCACGAAACTGAAGTGTCAAATCTTTTTGTGCCTGTAGAAAACGACCATCGACCAAAATATCGAGTTCGCGCAATAAGGCTAGCTTATCGGGCGTTTCCTGCTGCAATTCAGCCCAAGTATAGCCGGTCCAAGACCACACATCCTTGGTGTGGCCGAACTCAGCCCGCAAGCGTTTGACTACCGCTAAGCAGACTTGGGTGTTCAGAAAGGGTTCACCGCCGAGTAACGTTAGTCCCTGAACGTAAGGCTGTGCGAGATCGGCCATGATCTGATCTTCTAGTTCCGGCGTGTATGGCTGACCATACGCAAAGTTTTGCGCAATTTTGTTATAGCAGCCAGGACAAGCAAATTTACAACCGGAGACGTATAAACTGTTGCGCACCCCTTCACCGTCAACAAAGTTAAACGGTTTGTAGTCAGCGATCCGCATTTGACTTAATTGTTGGGCCTGCCATTCTTGCGGCTGTGGATTTTGTGGTAATTTAACTGTTGCCATTCAACCGCCTCCTACTGCCGTGCCTGGGTATTTTGATCATTGCCCAAGACTAAATGTTTTACCCGCGCTGAAATTTCTTTGTGGCGGCCATGAACCATTGGCCGTTGTAATGGATTACCTAGATAACCGCAAGTCCGTTTCACAACATCACAGGTTTGCGGATTATGGTTACCGCATTGTGGGCATTCAAAACCGCGCTCAGTCGGCTTGAAATCACCTTTAAAGCCACATTCAAAACATTGATCGATCGGCGTATTCGTTCCCAAATAAGCTACCCGGTCATAGGCGTAATCCCAAACGGCCTCCAAGGCTTTCGGATTTTGCTTTAAGTTCGGGTATTCGCAATAATGAATAAAGCCGCCGGCACTATATTTAGGATAGTCCTTTTCAAAATCAAGTTTTTCAAACGGCGTTGGCGCTTTGCGAACATCGTAATGGAAGCTATTAGTATAGTAATCTTTATCAGTAACATCCTTAACTTTACCAAATTTTTTCAAATCAGCTTGGCAGAATGTGTTCGTCAGACTTTCGGCTGGCGTCCCGTAAACACTGAAATGATAACCATATTCATCTTCCCAATCCTGACAATTAGCCGCCAAGGTTTTCAGGATCTCCAGCGTAAATGCTTTAGCCGTTGGGTTCTTTTCCCAAGCATGCCCATAGAATACGGCACCGACTTCGTACAAGCCAATGTAACCTAAAGAAACGGTCGCGCGATTATTTTTGAACAATTCATCCACTGAATCTTCTGGCTTAAGCCGCTGACCAAAGGCACCATGCTCGTACAAAATTGGTGCGTTTTCTGGTTCGGCTTGCTTAGCGCGTTCAACTTTAAACACCAAGGCATCCTTACAAATTTGCAGGCGTTCCTTGAGAATTGCCCAGAACTTATCCTGATCGCCGGCTGATTCCAAAGCGATCCGCGGCAAATTCAGCGTAACTACGCCTAAATTCATCCGCCCAGAATTCACTTCTTTGCCATTTTCATCCTGCCAACCTTGTAGAAAACTACGACAACCCATTGGCGCTTTAAATGAGCCCGTCAACTCAACTAATTTATCGTACATTAATACATCAGGGTACATCCGCTTAGTTGCGCATTCCAATGCCAATTGTTTAATATCATAATTGGGTTCATCAGGGTTTAAATTCAAACCACGCTTGATGCTGTAGACCAGCTTAGGGAAAATCGCCGTCCGTTGTTCCTTACCTAACCCTTGGATGCGAATTTGCAAAATTGACCGCTGAATTTCCCGTTCGATCCAGCTAGTACCTAGGCCAAAGCCTAAGGTAGTAAAAGGCGTTTGGCCCTGAGAAGAATACAACGTGTTGATTTCATATTCCAAGGCTTGCATCGCATCATAAATATCTTTTTTAGTTTTTGATTGGGCGAAGGCGTGCTGCTTATCGGCGCCCTCGATCCATTCTTGGGCGTCGCGCAAATGCTTATCGTAGTTCAGCTGTGCAAATGGGGCTAATAATTCATCGACGCGGTCCGCTGAACAGCCACCATATTGGGAAGAAGCCACGTTGGCAATAATTTGGGCCATTTGCGCGGTCGCCGTCTGGATTGAATGTGGGCTTTCCACCTCAGCGTTGCCAATTTTAAAGCCGTTAGTCAGCATCTCTTTAAAATCGATCAGACAACAATTAGTCATTGGACTGTATGGTTGGTAATCCAGATCATGCCAGTGAATATCGCCTTTCAAATGTGCATTAGCAACGTGCGCTGGCAGTAACTTCAGTCCCATCGCTTTGGCGACCGTCCCCGCCGTTAAATCGCGCTGGGTATTGAAAACTTTGCTATCTTTATTAGCATTTTCGTGGATCACAGTGGCGTCTTTTTTCATTAATTTTTGGATCGTAAAATTAATATCGGTGGCTTGATTGCGGACAAAATCGCGCCGCGTCCGATAATTAATGTATTCCTCAGCCAGATCATATTGATGTTCAGCCAATAAAACGTGCTCAACAATATTTTGGATCTCATAGATTTTAACCGCATCCGTAAATCGTTCCTGGACTTCAGCGACAACTTTATTAGTGATCATTTCAATTTTATGATTAATCAATGGGTCAAGTTCGCCGTGAATATGTTGCTCGGCCTTGACTAGTGCTTGATAAATTTTAGCTGCAGTAAAAGTAGTATGGCGGCCGTCACGTTTAATGACTGCACTGACCTTTTTGGTTGCTGATTTCGTTTGTGTTTCTAACATACTTATAACGCCCTCCTACAATGTGAACGAATTAACTTACAAATTCCATCTTACCCGCTCACAATAGGTAAATCAATATATAGGGACAAAATTAAAAAAATATTCCAATTGACATCTACATATAGTGTGTGCTTTAAACGGTGTCAAGTTTAATACTATAAAAAAACAGTATAAAAAGTAAATTAACTTACTTTTCACACTGCTCGAGCTAGTGCTTTATTTTAGTTTCAGCGTTAGCGCGTTTATCGCGACAACCACCGTTGATAGCGACATTAAAATGGCACCGACTGCTGGACTAAGGATAATGCCAATTGGGGCCAACACACCAGCAGCTAAAGGTAACGCTAGAATATTATAACCCGCACCCCACCACAAGTTTTGCACCATTTTGCGCATCGTCCGCCGCGCCAAACTCAGAAAATTAAGAATATCAGCGGGATCACTACGCACTAAAACCACGTCCGCTGAATCAATGGCAACATCAGTACCAGCACCAATAGCAACACCGATCTCGGCAGCTGCTAAACTCGGTGCATCATTAACGCCATCACCCACCATTAAAACCTGATGACCCTGCGCCTGATATTGCGCCACCATTTTAGCTTTATCTTCTGGTAATAATTGCGCGTGGAAATCAGTGATGCCTAATTGTTGAGCCACTACTGCGGCAGCTTGTTGATTATCTCCGGTCAACATAACTGGGTTGATGCCTTGTGCCCGCAACTGCTGAATGAAGTCGCGCGCATTTGGTTTGATCTGATCGCCTTGGGCCACTAAGCCTAACACTTGGTTCGCCTGCACTAAAAAGCTTAGCGAATTACCTTGTGCTGCCAGCTTCTGATAGGCTTTTTGATCATAGTCGATTTGCTGTTGCTCCAGATAGGCTGCCGTTACGATGGCATAGTCAACACCAGCCACGCTACCTTGCAAACCAACACCAGATAGCTGCTTAACATTTTTTGCCGTGGGCACTGTGATCTCTTGGGCACGAGCTGCCGCTAAGATGCCAGCAGCTAACGGATGACTTGAATTAGCCTCCAAAGCTGCTAAAGTGGTTAAAACCTGGTTTTGTGTTTGTTCGCCAAAAGCCACCACTGCGTTGACCTTGAAATCGCCGGCCGTCAAAGTGCCCGTTTTGTCCATTAATACCGTATCAATTTGTTTAGCGGCTTCTAAGGCATTGCGATTACGTAACAGTAAGCCATGGGTAGCACCTAATGAAGTGCTGCGCGCAACCACCAACGGAATCGCTAAGCCTAAAGCGTGGGGACAAGCAATGACCAGCACAGTGACGGTTCTTTCCAGCGCCACGTTCAAACCGCTAAGTGCTAACCAAACGATAAAGGTCAGTAAGCCGATCGTCGTCGCGGCGTAAAACAGCCAGCTCGCAACTTTATCGGCTAAATTTTCGGCGGCTGATTTATGCTGCTGCGCCTGCTGAACCAACTTCATTACTTGACTCAAATAACCTGTCTCGCCAGTACCAGTGACTTTGATGGTCAACGTGCCCGCACCATTAACGGCGCCACCAATCACCGGCATGCCCGTTGTTTTTTCAACTAATTTAGCTTCACCAGTGACCAACGATTCATTGACCGCTGATTGCCCCGCCACGATCTGGCCATCAGCCGGAATTTTTTCACCAGCTTTGACCACCACTTGTTGCTCAGTTTGTAATTGGTCTAGCGCCACATCCTGCAGCGAACCATCAGCTTGTAAGACGTGGGCTTGCCCTGGCAGCAAGGCCGCCATTTTTTCGACGGCGCTGCCTGCGCTACTGATCGCATTCATTTCCACCCAATGGCCCAGCAACATGATCGTGATCAGCGTCGCCAGTTCCCAGAAAAAGTCCATTTGGTGCGGTACATTAGCTAAGAAATGATTGGCAATAAATGCCCATAAACTATAAATATAGGCGACCGAGATGCCCATTGCGATCAGTGTCATCATCGCCGGCTTCCGCTCAGCCAGCTCCATTTGCGCGCCTTGTAAAAACGGTTTGCCACCATAAATAAACAAGAAAGTGGCGATAACTAAGACGATCCAATCGGAGCCGGTAAAGGTCAACTGAAACGGTAACCGGATGCCCATCATTGGTGTTAATAAAATAATCGGGAGCGTTAGAATAAGTGATACCCAAAATTTCTGTTTCAAATTACCCATATGCATCATATGGCCGCCGTGCATCATGGTGTCACCACCCATATCTGCCATATCGTGATCCATCTGTTCATGATCCATTTTCATTACTGCGCCTCCTTCACTAAATCGTAAAATTCACCTAGTTTGACTTGTTGCGTCACAAGTATTGTACGTCAGCAAACTAGCAGGTACCGTCACCAGCTGCACATTGGCAGTTGTCTGGTAAACAATTACAGACCACTTGTTCCGGCGCTGTCTTTTGCTTGGTTTGCAGTGTGCTGATCAAATCGGCAATATCAGTCTGACTTAACGTCGTTTCCTCCACCATTTTCAACAAAGTTTTGCCGACTTTATGTTGGCACAGCTGGTTAATAAAAACTTCACTGGCCGTGTCCATTGCCTGTTGTTCCGAGATCGCCGGCTGATATAAATAACGTTTGCCATCCCGGGTAGCGGTCAAGGCCCCTTTTTTTACTAACCGGCCAACTAACGTTTTGACGGTAGCGGCTTTCCAGGCCATTTTTTCAGCTAAAACCTCACTAACCGTTTGACTGCTTACTTGCCCTAAAGTCCAGGCAACGCGCATCACTTGCCACTCAGCGGCTGAAATATTTAACGCTGAACTAACTTCCATTTTTACACAGCCTTTCGTTTACACTTGTAATTTCATTTATAAGTTTACATTTGTAGTCACTGCTTGTCAACCAATAGACTTACTGGTTAAGCAGATAACGACCTGCAAGCAGCCTTTATTTGCTTAACACCACCGAAAGTAACCCGAGCTTTATTGGCTCAAAAGTGTTATAGTTAAGTAGTGTATATCACTAAAAAATGAGGTGAAAATGTGATTACCATCGTAACCAAGGACGGCAAACAACATAGTTTCGCCGATGCGACCCAAGTTGTGGTCATGTCTAAAGTTGGTTCTAACGCTTACCCGCTAGATAAATTTTTAGAAGTTAAAGAACCACGGCGCTATATTATATTCCACGACACCACCCTACTATTCGGTGTCAATATTAATGATATCGAATCAATTAATGCAGAGTAAACAAAAAGGGCTGTGTGAAGTGAACCCCAAATATTGGACGAAACTTTAAGCGACTTTCTGGGTGGTAAGAACACGGTATTTAACCGGGCTCTTACCACCCAGTTTTGTTTTGATTCGTGTGACATTATAATATTGAATCCAGTTCGATACGGCTAAAGTTA
>NZ_RHOE01000027.1 GCF_003946385.1 Loigolactobacillus zhaoyuanensis | reverse complement strand
TTGATCTGGTACTTTCTAGCAATCAATACAATCCCTAACGAAGAAGTGAGATAGTCTTGAACCACCTGCAGTTTAAACTGCTTAGTATATTTAGTCATAGTAAAACCCCCGGTATTGGATTCTGGTCCAATACCGGGGGTTCACTTCAGATAGCTAAAAAGCTAGTGGTCCGTTTTTGTTTTATTCTATTTAATTGACCGGGCGGCGTAACCAATATTTTCGGGTTTCCTCGATCAAAAGTAGTGGGAGCGGAATCGCCAATAAATATAACCATTCAGCACCGTGAAGTGGCGCAGTGTTAAAGATTAATTGTAACGTGGGCAGATACATTAGCGCTAGCAACAACAGAATTTCAAAAACAATACCGCCGATGATTTTGCGATTGCTGAATAAACCAATTTTGAACAGCGAAGAATATTGGGTGCGGCAGTTTAGTGCTGCGGCGATTTGGCAGAAAATAATCACGGCTAAAGTCATTGTCGTGGCTTGTTGGTAAACACCGCCACTAGCAGCTAGATTGATTTGCGGCCAATCGTTTGCATAGTTGACTAAGAAATAACCAATTGTGGACAACACTGCAGCAATTAAGCCATACCAGCCAAAGGCGGTCCATAAAATCCGGCGGTTCAGCAAATGTGCATTATGTTTCCGCGGTGGTTGTTCCATGATTCCTGGTTCGCTGCGCTCGGCACCTAAGCCTAGTGCTGGCAGCATGTCGGTGCCGAGATCAACGGTTAAAATTTGCATTACTGTTAGTGGCAATGGAATTAAGCCGCGACTAAATAGAAAAATAACGGATGGTGCTGCTTCTGGTAGATTACTGTTTAAAATATAAAGTAGAAATTTTTGAATATTACTGTACACAGTGCGGCCTTCTTCAATCGCAGCAACGATCGAGGCAAAGTTGTCATCAGTTAAAATCATATCCGCGGCGTCTTTGGCGACGTCAGTGCCAGTCATCCCCATCGCTACGCCAATATCAGCTTTTTTCAATGCTGGAGCGTCATTGACACCATCGCCAGTTGAGGCAACGACTTCACCCATGCTTTGTAGCATGGTGACAACACGATATTTTTGTTCAGGTGCGACACGGGCAAAAATCAGTTCAGAACTCAGCGCCGCTTTCAAGTCGGCATCGCTCATATTGGCCAACTCAGTGCCGGTGACTACGCGGGCTTGATCGCTAGTAATACCGATTTTGCAGGCGATACTTTTAGCCGTTAGGGCACTGTCACCAGTCACCATAATAATGCGGATGTTGGCTGCGTGACATTTAGCCACTGCCGCGTAAATTTCTAGCCGCGGAGGATCAGCCATAATAGTTAAACCGACAAATGTTAACCCTTGCTCAACCGCTGCTTGCGTCCAATTAGCTTGTGGGTTTAGTTCACGATAGGCCATAGCTAGCGAGCGTAAACCTGCAGCAGCATAGTGATCATTTGCTGCTAGAATATGGCGTCGATCTTGTTCAGTTAGATTACGGACTTGACCGTTATCCAAAATAGTGGTGCTAATGGCCAATAAGCCGTCCAATGCGCCTTTTATATAGGCAACTGGCTGGCCGTTGACTAGCTGGATCGTTGTCATCCGTTTACGCTCGGAGTCAAAAGGAAATTCTTGCTGGCGCGGTAGTTTGGTTTGTAGCGTTGATAAATCAAGCTGGGCTTTTTCAGCTAAAATAATTAGCGCCGCTTCAGTTGGTGTGCCTAGTATTTTAGCTTGTTCACCAACAGTTGCAGGGGCCTTAACGGTGGTGTTATTATTGAGGACACTAATTTGCAAGAGCAAATCAAGGTCATGCTTTTGGCCAAAAATGTATGGTTGCTGCCCAAGCATGATCTGGCCGTTATTAACATAGCCCTGACCGCTGACTACATAATCGCCGCTGGGCAGCCAAATATGGTTGATCGTCATTTGGTTTTGTGTCAAGGTGCCGGTTTTGTCGGAACAAATAACAGTCGTTTCACCTAAGGTCTCAACACTGGATAGATCCTTGACTAAAGCGTGCTTTTTGGCCATCCGTTGAACGCCTTGAGCTAAGGATAACGTGACGGTTGGCAGCAAACCTTCGGGAATAAAAGCGACGATCATACCCAATGCGAAAATAAATGACTTGGCAATTGGATAGTGAACAAAGAAGATCGCTAAAATAAAGAATAGAACGCCAATCGAAATCGCCAATAAGGAAATTTGCTGGGTTAAATGATTTAGCTCTTTTTGTAGTGGGCTTACATTTGGGCGCTGATTTTGGGTGAGCTGAGCAATTTGACCAAATTCAGTGTTCATCCCAGTGTTTAGCGCAATTGCTTGTGCGTTGCCACTGGCCGCTGTAGTACCCGCATAGACGATATTAGTTTCAGCAAATTTACCATCACCAGGATGATAAATAACCGATTTGGATTCAGGTACCGATTCACCAGTTAATGCTGATTCGTCAACTTGTAAGCCAGTAGCGCTGATCAGATAAGCGTCAGCGGAAATACTATTGCCTGCTTGAATAGTAAAAATATCACCAGGGACTAGATCGGCAGCATCGATCTGCTGTTGCTGGCCATCGCGCAATACTTGTGTATACGCCGGTAACATTTGACGCAACGAATTAGTGGCTTTTTGGGCAGCATGCTCTTGCCAGAAACTAAAAACACCATTGATTAGATTAACTGCCCAAATGGCGATCGCCAGCTCCAACATACCAGCAAATAAAGCGATGATCCCACTGATCCAGAGCAGGATCGCCATTAAGCTAGTGAAGTTTTTAATGAATAATTTAAATTGTGATTGGCGCTGACCACGCTGGATCGTATTATGACCATAGGTGGCCAAACGGACTTGCACTTCGTGACTACTTAAGCCTGCAGCACTTGTTTCAAATTGCTGATAGAGTTGTTTGATCGGTACTTGAGCATAATCACCGGCCGTTTTAAATTCTTTCATCGTCGCGCACTTCCTTAGCATAAATAAAGCATTTTTAATTCAACTACTTTCAATGTCATTATAGGTCTAATATAGGAAAAAACAACTAAAAAAAGCGTGTTCCTATTTAGGACCACGCTTAAATTATATTTAGAAATGACCGCTAAGCTAATTTCGACAACTAATTCGCTTAGTAGGGCTTAAGGTCTGAACTTTCTAGTCAATTCACTTCAAAGAAATGTTATTCTGCCGCGATTTTTTGTAAGGTGGCATAAATTCGTTTAACATCGGCGGGCATACCACGTAATTCATAATCACCGATAACCGGGAATCCGAAATCGTGAGCGTAACGCTTAGCCGTTAAACAATACTGTTCATTAAAGTTACGATTACCTGAGCCAACTACACCACGGCAATATTTGCGATTGGTATGATAAGCGATGTATTCGCCTAAAACATTGGTCAGTAATTCTTTGACACCGTTATCGATGCCGTTGCCACCATCTAAGTAAGTAGGGACAAAAGCAAAGTAAGGTGCAGTTTCATCCGCCAAAGGACTAGCTTCAGAAATTTCTTTTAACGTAATCAAAGGCTGTTCCGCGGCAATTTCGTGTTGTTGTTGCGCATATTCTTGCAAGTCTTCAACGAACGAGCGGGTATTACCAGAAATTGAAATATATAAAACATTGATTGGTGTCGGCATGTGAGCCACCTCTTTATTCATAGTATTTCTATGGTACCACAAAATATCGTAGTGCTAAAGGGTGGTTGCTACCTTATTTAGTAGATGCAGCAGCGGCTGTTGCTTGACGAAGCAACAGGCCAACAAGAATAATACTAGCACCCACCATAATCGCACCGAAGAGTGGTGTCGCAGTGAGACCAATTTTGGCAGTGACTTGACCCCCAATTAATGAGCCTAGCGCAATACCAATGTTGAATGCTGAAATATTTAGCGACGAGGCCAGCGTAATGTCATTTGGTGTGTAGCGCTCCGCTAAATTCACAATGTACAGCTGTAAACCAGGAACATTCATGAAGGCAAATAAACCCATGACCAAAACAGTCAGCAGTCCTAAATAGTGCATTTGCGCAGTGATCATCAAAACGAGTAAGGTGATTGCTAAGCCAATAAACATTCTGAGCAAGGCTTTTAATGGTTGTAAATTTGCCCAACGGCCGCCTAGGGTATTACCCAACGCAACCATCAGACCATAGATAACAAGGATGAGCACGACTGCCGATGTGGACCAACCCATTTGTGTCTCCAATAACGGGCTTAAAAAAGTATAGACGGTGAATGTGCCGCCGTACCCCAGTGCGGTGATCATTAAAGCTGTCAGTAGCCAAGGATTACGCAGAATTCGCCACAGGCCACGGGGATCAGTTTTTCCCGGTCGTGGTAAGTTATTAGGAATTAATATGGCGTTGGCAATCAAGCCGAGTACGCCAATTGCGCTAATGAATAGAAACGACATGTGCCATGACGCAATTTGACCGATAAAAGTTCCCAGCGGCACACCCGTTACGGTGGCAACGGTCAAGCCGGTAAACATAACAGCAATTGCAGAAGCACGTTTGGCTGGTGCGACTACATCGGCGGCAATTACAGAAGCTACCGACATGAATAACCCGTGGGCAAAAGCGGCCAGTACTCGGGCCATTAATAAAATCGCGAAAGTTGGCGCCAACGCTGCTAATAAATTACTGGCAATAAATAAAGTCATGATCGCGATCATTAATTGTTTACGATCAAAACGACCAGTGAGTAAAGTCAGCAATGGTGCGCCGATAGTGATCCCTAGTGCATAAATTGATACGGTCCAGCCGGCTTGGCTTAACGTAATACCGAAACTTTGGACTAGTAATGGCATTAGACCAACACTAATAAATTCAGTGGACCCAATTGCAAACGCGCTGATCGCCAATGCCAGTAATGTCCAAGTTGGTGAAATTTGTTTCTTCGTCACTTAAATACGCCTCCGTTTTTTTGTCTAACCTGATCTAAAGTGCTACAATTTACGATTATACGGTTAAGAATCAAAAAAACAATTACGCACTATTTTGTACCATAGGGACTAAAAAGTACCTATTAACAGATCACGTTTGTAACGGAGGCAATGATGGAAAAAACTTATAATATTGGTGTGGAAGCGACGATGGAAGTGATCGGTGGCAAATGGAAACCGATTATTTTATGCCATTTGCGTAACGGGGTGATGCGAACAGGTGAATTGCGACGGGCAATTCCTAAAATCACGCAAAAAATGTTGACCCAGCAATTGCGCGAGTTAGAGGCGGCCGCGATTATTTGCCGTACCGTCTATCAACAAGTTCCACCTAAAGTAGAATATTGTTTGACCGATTATGGCGAAAGTTTAGAAACTATTTTGCATCAACTCTGCGTTTGGGGTGAAGAAAATGTTGATCGACGGCGCGAACAAGGCGAGCAAGTAAATCTATTGCAGTGGGATGCTGCGCTTGAAAATAGGGATAAGTGATCGACTAATTAAAAACTTATTAAAGTAACTTGGATTTTACTTGCATTCCATGCAGGTAGCTGATAATATATGCGCTATATTATTAGCTACCCAAGATGGAGGAATCGACATGGATATTCAAATAGGCAACACTGTACGCTGCAAGGCTAACGGAAATATGGAAGCTGACTTTTCTGGTGTGGTCGAAAAGTTATATGAGAATTCTGCGTTAGTCGATATTATTGATTACGATGCCAAAACCGATAGCATGAACGTTCAAGACTTACAAAATAAAGCTGTGATCAGCTTAGGCAAGATGAAGTTAGTCGCTGCTAAATAAGAACAAAAGCGTAGTCCGAAAAGGGACTACGCTTTTTTAGAGTCGTAAGTTATAAAGTTACAGGGGAACAAGAGTCTGTGATTTTACTAGCGCTTACTTAAGTTTGGCTAAAAGTGGAGTTAGGTCAGCTTCCATTCCGGCGCTGGCGTATGGAACGCGTGCGACTTGAACTTGGCGGTTTCCGCCATAGTTCAATCGACAACGGGAAGCACGTTCTATTTTGCGAATATGTGCTAAATTCAATACTTGCTAAGCAGTGTGTGTAAGAACGAGCGACAGTGATACGCCAGCGCCTCCATTTCACCTTGGCAGTTTTAGAACACTATTTAATTAGTTAGTTTAATCGTCTTAGTTAGTTCAATTAGGATTGACGGACACTTAGCAGATTAGATGAAATCAAAACACCGGCAAAGCAGCCTCTCAACTGTTTGCCGGTGTTTTACGTTCTGATTATCACTAACTTTGCCACTTAAACAACCAATAATTGAACGTTCAATCATGGCCTGCTGGAATGGAGGCGCCAGTGGACAAGATGTGCCGATAGTTCTTGATGGCGGGTTGTGCCATTTAGAACTATGCGCGATTGGCGAGATCCATTTTCCCACCCGCTTTTGGGTTTGTCTGGGGAAAATTAGCTCGCCAACGCGCCCACTCGTTCCGTCCACTGGCGCCGGAATGGACGGAACTAGCTCCGCTTATACCCACCCGCCTAAGAAAAACTGGTGTAGTCCTTTTTGGATAACAATTAATTCATCATCCGGTCATTCAGTTCATCGACAGCTTGGGTCGATCCAACCACCGAAATTTCATCGTTGAGTTGGACGATATTATTGCCCGCCGGTGAAACGGTAACGTCATTACCGTGCTGAATAGCGATGACCGTCAAGCCGAATTGTTGATGAAAATTTAATTCAGTTAAGCTTTTACCAACAAATTCAGGACTACTGATTTTAATCTCAGCCATGGTGACATCGTCGTTGATCGCCAAGTAGTTTAAAATATTTGGCGAAAGTAAGTGGTGCGCCACTCGCTCGCCCATATCTCGTTCAGGATGGACAACTTGATCTGCACCGATCCGCGCCAAAACTCGTGCGTGGGTATTGTTTTCAGCCTTGGCGGTAATGTCGGGGACGCCTAGTTCTTTGACAATCAAGGTGACTAAAATATTGGCTTGAATGTTTTTACCAATTGCGACGATCACATGGTCAAATTTACCAATTTCCAGCGACCGCAGTGTGTCTTCATCTTGAGCGTTGGCGACGATTGCCTGGGTGGCAACATCAGCTAGCGCGTTGACGCGCTCTTCGCTGATATCGATTGCCAGCACGTCTTGATGCGCAGCTACTAACGAACGACAAATACTAGCGCCAAAGCGGCCTAAACCAATTACTGCAAAATTTTGCTTCATTATAAAGTAGTCTCCTTTAAAGAATGGCGTTGCTTAGCGTGGTGGCTGTTATCAATTCTAAGCTTCAGGATTATGTTAACCTAGCATGACATTTTCAGCTGGGTAGCGGTAGCCCTTTTGCGGATGACTAGCGTTAAGTACTGAAAACATGACGGTATAGATACCAACACGGCCAAGGAACATTAATAGCATGATGATGAATTTACCAATTGTGGTCAGCTTAGGTGTTAAACCCATAGTCATACCAGCAGTACTAAATGCCGAAATCACTTCAAAAATAACGTATTCTAGTCCATAATGTTTCGGGATCGTTTCGGTTGCAGTTAGGATCAAACCAGCAGTGATGATGATAACTAAGCTGATAAAGACTAGCATTAACGCACGTAAAATATTCTGATCGCTAAAACGGCGATGACCGAATTCTACATCGCGATTGCCGCGTAAAATGGCCCAACTTTGTAAGGTCAACAGGCCAAGGGTGGTCGTTTTGATCCCACCAGCCGTCGAGCCAGGGGTGCCACCAATGAACATGAGCACAATGGTTAGCAAAATTCCGGCAATTGATAGCTCACTGTAAGGGATGGTGGTGATGCCAGCCGTTCGCGGCGTGACCGTTAGGAAAAAGGTATTGACTAGCCGATTGACTACGTTGACGTGTGGCGCCATTACTGCCAAATTATTTTCAGTTAAAAGAAATAGAACAAACCCAACTAATAGTAAGATGCCGCTGGTATTAAGCGCTAATTTAGTGTGTAGTGATAGTCGTTTACGACGTTTGAATAGTAGTAGATCACGACAAACTAAAAAGCCTAACCCGCCGGCGATGATCAATGCGCTGGTCACTAGAATCAAGTAGACATCATTTGGTTGACTTTCCAGACTATTGCCAAATAAATCAAAGCCAGCATTACAAAAAGACGAGACGGAATGGAAAATACTCATAAAAAGACCGCGGCCTAAGCCATAGCGTGGATAAAAGTCGATAAATAACAGTGCGGCGCCTAAGCTCTGAATCGCTAGCGATAGGCCAATGACGTATTTCATGACGCTATTAACGTTGGCCAATTTTTCAAAGTTCAGTGATTCTTTTATTAACAGTCGTGTTGTCAAATCAACGCGCCGTTTTAACAAAACAAAAGGGAGTACACTGAACGTCATAAAGCCTAAGCCACCAATTTCGATCAAAAGTAAAATAATACTTTGACCGAACAATGACCAGTGGGCAGCAGTATTGACTGTGGTTAGCCCGGTAATGCAAATGGCTGAAGTGGCTGTGAAAATAGCATCAATAAATGGTGTAGTGTGATGCGCTCGGGTGGCAAGCGGCAACATTAACAAGAGTCCACCCAAAACGATCAGGACTAAAAAGCCCAAGGTTAAAATTTTAGGTAAAGGCATTCGCCGCTGTGTTCCTGGAATCTGCATGTTGCACCGCCTGTTCGTCATTAAA
This sequence comes from Loigolactobacillus zhaoyuanensis, assembly GCF_003946385.1. Taxonomy (GTDB): domain Bacteria; phylum Bacillota; class Bacilli; order Lactobacillales; family Lactobacillaceae; genus Loigolactobacillus; species Loigolactobacillus zhaoyuanensis. Next base: position 24,536 of record NZ_RHOE01000027.1, on the reverse strand, counting down.
GGTCAATTTAAGCCCTACTTGCTATTATGCCATAATTAATTGACCAACGATAGCTACATTCCTGCCAAAAAGAACTATACTAGAAGTGTAAATTAATGGGCTTGCCACCCAATAAAAAATAGGAAGCGATAAAATGGCAGCAGCAAATGTAGCAGAAAAAGTAGCAAAAATTGATTCAGCTTTAGTAGATCAAGCAGTTAAATTGATCAAGCAACAAGGGTACGTGACACGCAAGGATTTCGCTGATCTACAAAACGACGATTGGGCTAAACAGTTCACCACCCAAATTAGTGACGCCTTTCATGCGGCCGATGAGGCGCCGTACATTTATTATGAACGGTTTGACTTCACCGACCATGAAATCACCGGAATTATTTTCGATATGGATCAACTAAAAACGCGCGTTGCCGCAGGACAAAAACTCGGTGAGGTACTTGCTTTAAAATCATTTTAAAATCAAGTTCGCCACTATAAATTAAATGTAAAAGACGAGATAGCAATAGTCTCGTCTTTTTATATTGATTTATAAGGGGGCTGTCGATAATTAGCCCTTATAAACAATGATCTGAATAAGTGAAATAGTTCGGTTTCAGAGGGGAATAGCGTATAATGAATGACATTGAATAACAACAACGGAGGGATCTTAGATGGGTTGGGTACAGATTATTGCTGATGGGGTGGTTGTGTTAAACACATTTTTCGCCATTCTCACCGTTTTTCGTCAGCATCGCGATATTTCGACAACCTGGGCCTGGCTATTAGTCCTCGTGCTATTGCCAGTGGTTGGTTTTCTATTGTATATCTTTTTAGGCCGCGGTATGGGCCGTGAGAAGCTGTTTACTATTGAACATCAGGATCGGACTGGGTTGCAAGAAATGATCGCTATGCAGCAACATGATGATGTTGAGTTTGATACGCCGTTGTCAGAGAAGGTCACCGCTAATGCGAGCAGCATGGTCCGCTTATTTGAAACCAACGATAATGCGCCACTAACTAAACGGAATCAGGTTGAAATTTTTACCGAAGGCTCTAAAAAATTTGCGGCCTTATTTGCTGATATTCGGCGTGCACAGCAAAGTATTCATATTGAATATTACACGATCTATAGCGATAAAATTGGTCAAGAATTATTAAGCTTACTAGAAGAGAAAGCAGCACAGGGCGTAGAAGTCCGCGTTTTATATGATGCTTTTGGTTCGCACGGCACCACGCAAAAATGGTTCCATCATTTAGAAACATTAGGTGGGCAAGCGGCAACTTTTATCACCTCACATAGCTCGATCACCAAAACACGCTTGAATTATCATTGTCATCGTAAGATTGTGGTGATTGATGGGAAGATCGGTTATACCGGCGGCTTCAATGTTGGAGATCAATATCTTGGCCGGATGCCGAAATTTGGCTATTGGCGCGATACGCATTTACGAATCGTGGGTAACGGTGTGTTGGCGCTACAAACGCGGTTTGTTATGGATTGGAATGTCTCGGTAAATGCTGCCAAACACATGCGCTATCAATTAAAATACTTTCCTAAGCCAGTGAAAACAAAAGAGGCGACCACGGCGTTACAAATTGTGACTTCGGGACCAACTTCTGATCGTGAACAGATCAAGGCTGGTTACATTAAAATGATCTCAATGGCCAAGAAAAGTATCTGGCTACAATCACCGTATTTAGTGCCGGACGAAAGTGTGCTTTCCGCACTCACGATTGCCGCGCAATCAGGGATCGATGTGCGGATCATGATTCCGCACATGCCAGATCATCCGTTTATTTATCGAGCAACGCAGTATTATGCGCAGATTTTATTTGCGGCGGGAGTCAAAATCTACATTTATGAAAAAGGTTTTTTACACGCAAAAACTGCAATTATGGATGGTAAAGTTTCCAGTGTTGGTTCTGCTAACCAAGATATTCGTAGTTACAAGCTAAATTTCGAGGTCAATGCTTTTATGTATGATATTAAGATCGCCAAACAACTTAGCCGAATTTTCACTTTGGATATGGGTCATTGTCGCCTGTTGACCCAAGAAGAAATTGACCGGCAATCCTATTGGTTAACGATCAAACAACGTTTCTCACGCTTGTTATCACCGATTTTGTAAAGCCGCTGTTGGCGGTTTTTTTATTGCGCACTTTTATGCTCAATGCGACGGTTTACAAAGAAACGGCCAGCTAATTACCGGTGCAGTTTGCAGCGCTGCTGGGGCAATGATACTATTTAAGTAAATCGATTTGATGAGGTGGAAGGAATGACCGAGTTTTATTTTATTCGCCACGGCGTGACCGCGCTAAACCAACAGCACCGATTTTCTGGCAGCGGCGTTGATATCCCTTTGGCGCCAGAAGGAGTGGCCGGTGCACGGCAGGCAGGCAAGTTTTTAGAAACGGTTGAGTTTGCCCACGCCTATACGTCACCATTGCAGCGGGCACAAGCAACCTTGGCTAATGTATTAGCAGTTAACCAGATGGAAGTGCCAACGACTATTTTGGCTGATTTACGCGAAATTAATTTAGGGGACTGGGAAGGCGACGTTTTAGCCGATCATCAGGATGAAGTGCAATGCCAATATTATTTTAAGCAGCCGCAGCGTTTTGATGCTATGGTGGTGCACGCTGAAAGTTACACGGATGTGGAAAAACGTGGCCGGCGAGCATTGTTACAGATTTTTCAAGAAAACCCACAGGGGAATGTGCTGATCGCTAGTCATGGTGTTTTTTTGATGACCGTATTACAGCGCATCTTAGGCGTGCCATTAACTGAAATTCGGCGGCACGGCGTACTGGATAATACTAGTGTGACTCAATTGAGTAGTGCTGATGGACAGCGCTTTACTAAGCAATTGTGGAACGAAACTGGTTTTTTACAAGCAACTAAAGGAGCCTAAAATGATAAAAATTATTGCAATTGATATCGATAAAACTTTACTAACATCGGCAAATGAGTTGGCGCCGGCGACGATCAAAGCCATTAATGCCGCAACAGCTCAGGGTATTAAGGTCGTTTTATGTACTGGTCGGCCTTTGATTGGGGTCACAGATTTTTTGAAACAGCTAGGCTTAGCTGATCAAGCGGCAGAATATGTGATCACATTTAATGGGGCGTCGGTTCAAACTACTGCAGGAACGATTTTAGCAGAAGAAGCGCTGGATTATGCTGATTATATTGAGTTAGAGGCTTTGGCGCGGCGCTTAAATCTGCACTTTCAAATTGAGAACGACGAACATTTGTATACAGCTAACCGCGATCTCGGCGAATATACGATCTATGAATCTTTTTTGGTCAAGATCCCAGTTTCGTACCGCACACCAGAAGAAATGCGTGACGTGTTGATGCCTAAGGGAATGTATATTGATGCGCCGGAGTTATTAGATAAGGCCTGGCAAAATGTCGCTGCATTTGCACCATACCAGCAGCGTTTTAATTTCATGCGCAGTTCACCATTTTTCCTAGAAGTTACGAAAAAGAGTGTTAACAAAGGTAGCGCGTTGGCCAAATTGGCGGAGCAATTAGGCTTAACGGCCGCTAATGTGATGGCAATTGGTGACCAAGGTAATGATCTAAGCATGATCGAATATGCTGGAACTGGTGTGGCTATGGGCAACGCTATTGATAGTGTTAAAAAAGCAGCGCAGCATGTGACTAGTGACAATGATCACGACGGCGTCGCTGCAGCCATTGAAAAACTGGCTTTAAATGCGGAGTGAATTTAGTTTTATGCTATAGACGATGTTCGTTTTAACCGCAGTTATTACTTTTATAGTAACAAAAATGATCATCAAATTTTGATGATCATTTTTTACGCTTTTTTAGCGGCACGGTGGGCAGTTTGATTAACGGCTTTAAGTTTTAATTTTTGTACAAGTGGTTGATAAGCGTTAAACGCCGCCGCGGCCGAATGATGATCGGCCTGATTCCACGGTTTACGGTAGCCGGAATAGTGCAACAATACTGGTGCTTGGCGGGCAGCTTCATTCCGGCGTTCCTCTGCCGGCTGGCGATGTTGTTGTTCGCGCCAAATCAAGCGTGATTGGACGTTATATTTAGGGTGCAGCACGAACCAACGATCAGCTAGAATTGCATTAAGCGCATCTTGGTCATGGTAACGTAGTTGATCGGGATGCGCCGCGATAAATGCTTTGACCTGTTGTGAAATCTTTTGTTGGCGCCAATGGGCAACGTCGATCAGCATTAAACCAGAATTGAAATAGCGGCGTTTTTGATGGGGCACGTTCATTTTGTCTAGCCGTGCTTCAACATAACCAGCATCCTCAACCGCACCAATAATGTTGCCGTGAAGATCTTGACGCCATAACGGTCGCAGATCACCGCGACAAATCATATCGCAATCCAAATAAAGCAGGCGCGATTCATTAGATAATGTTTCTGGTAGATCGATACGATAATACGCCGCCTGAATGATTCGCTGACTGGTGGCTGCTTTACGGTAAGCCTGTGGATCAACGCGTAAAAAGGTGATTTTTTTACAATTTGTATATTGCTGACATAATGTATTTAAATATCGATGGTCGAGTGGTTCCAATGCGTCATCGATGATAAAGAATTCGAAATCAACTGCTGAATTTTGCTCTAAAATCGATACATATAGCGTCATCAATGGAGTACAAAATTTATGGTTAGCAGTTGCAGCAATTTTGATCAATTCCGGCATTGAATTTTCCTCCTTATAGAAGCTTGATATCGCCCAGAATAGAATAACTATAGCCTAATTATTCCAGCAACTATATTTAAAAACAAATAATATGCATACGCTATTAGTTATATAAAATGGGTATATTTATTGCCGTTGATCAGCGTGACCAAGTATGCTGAAGTTAATGACTGAACTAGTTGAGGAAGCGGGGATGAATGATGTTTAATTTAATTTGGTTGCTGGTGATCGGTGTTGCGATTGGCGGTCTAGCCGGAGCCATTAGTAATCCTGATTCACTGTTAGGTTTATTGAGCGATATTGCTGCTGGCCTGATTGGTGCTTGGATCGGTGAGACACTGTTTGGCGATTGGGGGCCGCAAATTGCTGAATTAGCACTGTTACCAGCAATTTGCGGCGCAATTATTGGTGTCACGATCAGTGCATGGGTGTTCACACGAAGAAAAAGGTAAACCACAACTAAACGAGACTCTTTCTGAAGTTTGGCTAAAAAGAAGTGACAAACTTAGTGATAATTAGAATATGAAAATGCCGGTAAACCAGTTGGATAACTGGCTTACCGGCATTTTTGAGCTTATATAATCTACTTAATTAGTATAGTAATCTAACGCTGCTGGCATCGGAATGGAAGCTCGCTAACTTTGTCTTAGCCGAACTTAAGCGAGAACGTTTGGGTTGCAGTCTTTTTTACAGTAGATAGACGATTTCATAAAGGAAAGTGGCTAAATCCTGATCGGTCAGTGTGTTGAGGAAACTGATAAATTGGATTTTCGTATCGGCAGCAAGGAATTTCCGCCAAATCAATTCCTTGATATCGAAATTAATTTGTGCGCGACGTAATTTATCGAAGAGACGCTCCACAATTTGATCACGTTGTGGCGCCAGTTCCATTTTACTGAAATTTGCGCCAAAATCAGCACAACTATTTTGGACAAAAATCAGTCGGTTATCGTTGGCGGTGACGCATTTTTGAATTGCAGGATCGACCTGGGTTTCAAATGGCGTCACGCCAATAAAATTCAGTTGGAAAATTCTTTTTTCTGGCACAATATCACCTGGATCCTCAACTTTGATCGTAAAGCGGCGATGTTGCCAATCCCAGTTGAAGGTGGTGATGGCGGTTAGGTCGTCCTGATGCTCATACATTTTATATTCGTGATTGGCGCCAGGATAGATCTTCACAGCCAGCGTTTTTGGCAATGGCATCACGTCATCCAGTGGGTGCGGATTTAGCGGCACGATCCCACCAGCACGAACAAAGACAGGATAGCGATGATTATCGCGGTACACATTTAACGTCACATTACCTTCATAACGTAATCCGGTAAAGAAATCAAACCATTGACCTTCTGGGAACCAAACAGTTACTTTCGATTGATCTAGGCGGTCGATCTTTGGTTTAACGATTGGCGCGACGAGTAATTCCGAGCCAAACATAGCTTGATTACGTAATTCATACGCAGCGGGTTCATCATGATCGTAATACATCGGTCGTACCAGTGGGATGCCAAACGTGTGGGTCTCGTAATTGGCGGAATCAAGGTACGGTACTAGCTCATGACGCAGCCGTAGAAATTTGCGCATGATGCCGGCAATTTCTTGGTTATAATTCTGTGGTTCTTTACCACCAAACGAGTTACCACTGGAATGCAGGCGCATGATTGGACTGAAAACGCCAAATTGCAGCCAGCGCAGCGCAAGTTCATCATCACGAACGCCATGCATATGACCACCAATATCGTGACTCCACCAAGTGTAGCCAATGTTGGTGGCTGAAGCAGTGAAATGCGGTTGGAACGCCAGTGAATTCCAAGTGACAATGGTGTCGCCGGAGAAACCAACCGGGTAACGATGACTGCCTAATCCAGCGTAGCGCGAAAGAATCAAACCTTCACCATGGCGTTCGCGACTATCTTTGAAGTGATAGTGATTTAGCAACCATAACGGATCAATCTGTTGTTCGGTAAAGTTGGTGCCTTGTTGCCAGTCGATCCACCAAAAGTCGACGCCCATTTTTTCCAATGGGTGGTGGACATCAGTAAAATAACTTTCACGAAAAGTGTCGTCGTGTAAATTAAATAATGCTGGTTCTTCAGCAGTGGTATCTAACTGAAGTCGCTTAGCTACAGCGGGATATGAATCTTCAAACGCACGGATACCATCGGCGGGATGCAAATTCAAGGTGACTTTTTTACCATGTTCGTGTAGCCATTTAAGCAAGCTTTCTGGCTGTGGAAACAGTTTGCGGTTCCAAGTATAGCCGGTCCAACCACTGCCGAAACGGTGGGGGACACGGGTTAAATGCCAGTCAATGTCTAGGACGGCAATTGAAAATGGAACGCCATCGCGCTCGAAATCCTGAAATAGTTGTTGATATTCAGCTTGGGTGTAAGCGTGATAACGACTCCACCAGTTACCTAAGGCGTAGCGCGGCAGTAGTGGTGGGAAACCAGTTAAGCGGTAGTAGTCGCGTAAGCAGCCAAAAAAGTCGTGTCCATAAGCAAGATAGTACCAATCTGCTCCGGCAGCGGTGCGCGGACGCAACAAATCGTCTTCGATAATGAAGGAGTGCGAATCGTCAATAACTGAATAGCCATTGCGGCTCATCAAGCCTTCTTCCAGCGGAACGGCACCATCAGCATTGTCCAAAGTACGGACAGTACCTTTCAATGTTGCTACCGGCTGGCCAAAATTCCAGCGATTATTATAGGAAGAATAGCCGTACTTAGTGTCAATATAAAGTGAGTCGGCAGTCAGCGGACCACCTTCATAATATAAATGGAAGTAATCAGTGACGATTTCTAGTTCATGCTGATTGCGCTGATGAAAAACATCAAATTCTGGATCGCCGAGATCACGATTTTGAACGATTTGAGTTAAATGATCCTCAAAGTGATCATTCGCACTGTATTCTAAGCGCACCATCCGCGATGTTAGCACTGTAAGACGATAATGCTCTCCAGTAATAATATTATGCGGCTGGCCTAGTTGTTGGTTGGTCACGATAAAATTCCTCCAGTCAGGCATGTCTTAGATTGTCCTACATATTTCCACCATAAAGCGAAGCCGACCTTTAACGCAAGAAATGTGCATAACGTAACTTAGCGGCACGGACACTAACGGCAGCGTAGCACCGAGTTGATCCACAACATAAACGAAATAAAGCAAATTTTGTAAATTTTCTATTGCAATATTGATTTGCCGCTATGAGACTATAAGTTTATAATGTAAGTGGATACATTTGTGACTTTTGCAAATGACTAACCTTATTTGTGAAGTAGAGCCATGTTTCTTGCGGTGACCGAAATGGTCTGAGTTGAGGAAACGCAGTTGCGGACTTTGCAACTACGCTCCTATAACTTTGGACAAGAATGTCATCGCCCGTAACATCAGAAGTCATTTGTGATTTTTACAAATGACAAACCTTATTTGTGAAGTAGAAAGGTGGTTGGGAAAATGTTAGTGCTCGGGGTCAGTATGTTGTCATTGGCACGGTTTCAATTTGCTATGACGACAATTTTTCATTTCTTTTTCGTTCCTTTTTCAATTGGTATGGCGTTGCTTACAGCTATTATGGAAACACTTTATGTGCTTAAACGTGACGATGACTACAAAAAGATGGCGCAATTTTGGGGTAAAATCTTTTTGCTTAGTTTTGCTGTTGGGGTCGTGACCGGATTAATTCAAGAATTTCAGTTCGGAATGAATTGGTCTGATTATTCTCGTTTCATGGGTGATATTTTTGGCGCACCATTAGCAATCGAAGCATTGTTAGCTTTCTTTATGGAATCAGTTTTTATCGGTCTATGGATGTTTACTTGGGATCGTTTCAAGCCGGGGATCCACGTGCTATTTATTTGGTTAGTCATGTTAGGTTCCAGTGTTTCAGCGTTATGGATTTTAACCGCCAATAGTTTCATGCAAAACCCAGTAGCTTATCGGATCGCGAATGGGCGTGCCGAAATGGCTAGTTTCACCGGCTTATTGAAAAATCCACAGCTGTGGGTTGAATTTCCCCATGTTGTTTTTGGGGCTTTCACGACAGCAGCATTTGCCCTAGCTGGTATGTCGGCTTGGCGTTTGCTGAAAAACAAGAATCGAACTTTCTACCATAAATCCTTGCGCGTCGGCTTATGGGTCGGTTTGATTTTTGCAGTTTTAACGGTGGCAGTTGGTGATCTACAAACTCAACGCGTGGTCCAAGATCAACCAATGAAGTTTGCAGCGACTGAAGGTATCTATAAGGATACCGGCGATCCAGCATCCTGGTCGGTCGTTCAAGGCTTTGATACGAAAAATAAAAAAGCAACTTGGAGTATCGAAGTGCCGAAAATGCTGAGTTTATTGACTTATCATAAGACCTCTGGCTCAGTTAAAGGGATGGATACGATCAATAAGGAGCTCCACGCTAAATATGATGGTAAATTTGGTTCGGACATGAATTATTACGTTCCACCGAAAACCTTATTCTGGAGTTTCCGAATCATGGCTGGTAGTGGCGCTTTCTTCGTTCTAATTGCTGTACTTGGTTTGTGGTTCAGCCGAGCAAAGAAAAATACGTTGCAAAACCAACGCTGGTTACTTTATGTGTTAGGTTTCAGTTTATGGTTACCATTTATTGCGAATACTTGTGGCTGGCTGATCACCGAACTGGGTCGTTTTCCGTGGATCGTTTATGGACTGTACACGGTTGCCGATGCAGTTTCGCCAAGTGTAACCGCTGGTGATCTATGGTTCTCCAACATTACCTACTTCTTGATTTTTACGTTGCTAGGTGGCATGATGATCTACTTCTCGCATCGGACGTTGGTAGCTGGTCCAGATGCTTTGGACGCTAACGCAGACAGTGTTACCGTCGATCCATTATCAAAGGGGGCCTTCAGTCATGAGTAGCTTACAATTATTATGGTTCTTTCTGATCGGCTTGTTATTTTCAGTCTTTTTCTTCTTAGAAGGTTTTGATTATGGTGTCGGTATGTCATTACGCGTGATTGCGCGTAATGAACGTGAACGTGGCGAATTAATGCAGGCGATCGGCCCACATTGGGATGGCAACGAAGTTTGGTTGATCACAGCTGGTGGTGCAATGTTTGCTTCGTTTCCATATTGGTACGCCAGCTTATTTTCCGGCTTCTACATTATTTTATTCTTGACGCTATTTTCACTGATTCTACGCGGGGTGTCCTTTGAATTTCGCGCCCATTCAGAATCGGCGGCTGGTCGTAAATTATGGGGCTGGACCCTATCCATCGGTAGTCTCGGGGCCCCATTTTTACTAGGTATGATGTTCACTGATTTAGTTAAAGGGATGCCGCTGGACGCTAACGGCAATATTATGGGTGGTTTCAGCGATTACGTTAACCTATTCTCAATTGTTGGCGGTGTCGCCGTGACGCTACTTTGCTTACTTCACGGCTTGAATTTTATTCGGTTAAAATTAACCGGGGACCTAAGGCAACGAGCGCAAGCAGTGACTAAAGTACTGTACCCAGTATTATTTGTCGGCCTAGTTGCTTTTGCTGGTTTGTTGATGTGGCAAACAGATTTCTTCACTGAACGACCAATTTCCAGCTGGATTTTGTTGGTATTGATCGTCTTGCTAAGTGTAGTGGCAACGTACGGTGCTTATCGAAATAAAGAAGTACTGTCGTTTATTGCCAGTGGTGCGACCTTGATCGGTGTGGTGGCACTGTTATTCAATGGATTATTCCCACGGGTCATGGTCGGAAATGATCCACTGCACAGTATTTTGATCAGTCAGGCATCATCAACTAGTTATACACTAGGGGTGATGACGATTGTTGCAGCGATTTTCGTACCGATCGTGCTCGCCTATACAATTTGGAGTTACTTCGTTTTCAATCAACGTGTCCGCACGAAAAAAGTGGTGAGTGATAAATGATCGATAAGCGCCTGTTACGCTTATCTGGAACTAAAAAAGTATTACTAATGCTTGCAGGATTAACGATCCTGCAAGCTTTTATGATATTGTTCCAAGGTAAGTATTTAGCCCAGGCAATCGTCAATTCCTGGCGGTTAAAAGCATTGGCTTGGCTTTATTTGCCAATGCTTTTCTTTTTTATGGCGTTACTGGGCCGTCATTTGTTAAATTGGCTGAAAAGCCATTTGTTAGATCGCTATGCCAGCAAGGCTAGCGCTGAATTACGTCAGCAATTATTAGCAAAATTATTTCGTTTAGGCCCAAGCTTAGTGGCTAAACAAGGTACTGGTAATATGGTCACAATGGCGCTGGATGGTATTGATGAAGTCGAAAATTATTTGTCTTTGATATTGAATAAAATACTGAACATGATGATCATTCCGTGGATTTTGCTAGTTTATATTTTTACATTAGATGTGCGTTCCGGCTGGCTCCTACTAGTGGTTGTGCCGATCGTGATTTTATTTATGATCATTCTTGGTTTTGCGGCGCGGGATAAGGCTGATAAGCAGTATGCCGGTTACCAGCAGCTGGCGAATCATTTTGTCGATGCTCTACGGGGCTTGGCAACTTTGAAATTATTAGGTATCAGCGATAAATACGCGGACAATGTCTATCAAGTCAGTGAATCTTACCGCAAGCAAACGATGAGTGTGCTGCGAATTGCAGTGCTCTCGACGTTTGCGCTGGACTTTTTCACCACACTATCGATCGCAGTAGTGGCTGTTTTTCTTGGCTTAGCCTTATTAAATGGGCAAATGGTGTTGTTCCCAGCGTTAGCTACATTGATTTTAGCGCCAGAATTTTTTATGCCGTTACGCGACTTTTCCAGCGACTATCACGCGACACTTAATGGAAAAAATGCCATGCAGGCAGTGTTCACAATTTTGGCTTTACCACAGCCAGAACAACGGCAATTATTGACTGCGGCACCAACTTGGACAGCTGATAGTAGCTTGGATTTCACCGGCGTTAACGTCAGCTATCCAGGAAGTAATGAAGCTGACTTAGCCGATATTTCCTTTAGCGTTCACGGTTATCATAAAATTGGCGTGATCGGTGAGTCTGGCTCGGGTAAATCGACTTTGATCAATACATTAGGCGGCTTTCTACAACCGCAGCAAGGTGAAATTAAGGTCAATGGACAAGTGGTACCACATTTAAGTCAAGCACAGTGGCAACAGAATTTTGTTTACTTACCGCAAAAACCATACTTGTTTCACGCTACCATTGCGGATAATATTGCTTTTTATCAGCCAGATGCAACGACTGCAGCAATCGAGCAGGCGGCAGTACAAGCTGGTTTAAGTACCTGGATAGCAACCTTGCCAGCGGGTTTGGCAACGATGATCGGTGAAGGTGCTCGTGGCGTCAGTGGTGGTCAAGGACAACGAATCGCGTTAGCGCGTGCTTTTCTTGATCCACAGCGGCGGATCTTGCTGTTGGATGAGCCAACTGCCCATTTGGATATTGAAACGGAAGCGGCACTAAAAGAAACGATGATGCCTTTGTTTGCTGATCGGTTAGTCTTTTTTGCCACCCATCGCTTACATTGGATGCAGCAAATGGACTATGTCTTTGTGATCCAACAGGGTCGCTTAGTCGAGCAGGGGACACCGGCGCAGTTACAAGCACAAAATGGGGCGTACGTTAGTTTGATGACGCAGATGCGAGGTGAGACACTATGAAGCAGTTGAAGCACGATACGTGGGTCAAACCTTATTTGGCTAAATATAAAGGCCTGTTGATCCTAATTTTAGGCTTAGGCCTGTTGACCTTTATTTGCGGTGGTGCCTTGATGTTTACCTCAGGTTATTTAATTAGTAAAGCGGCCACTAAGCCGGAGAATATTTTGCTGATCTATGTGCCAGTGGTTTTGGTGCGTGCCTTTGGTATCGGTCGGCCAGCATTCCGTTATATTGAGCGCTTGACCAGCCATAATTGGGTGTTGAAAGTCACTTCAGATCTGCGCAAACGTTTGTATCAAACGTTGGCCAAGGATGCGGCATTTTTCCAGCAGCATTTTAAAACCGGTGATATTCTAGGGATTCTTGCTGATGATCTAGGTCATTTGCAGAATTTATATTTACGAACGATTTTCCCTACATTGATCAGTTGGTTGTTGTATGTAGTGATCGTGATCGCACTAGGCTTCTTCAGTTGGTTCTTTGCGCTAGCGATTGCGTTGCTGTTGGCAGTGATCGTTATTTTACTACCATTAGTTTCTGTGGCGGTGCTAGGGGCACGAGTTGAGCGACATAAACAGTTGCAGCATGACTTATACACTGATATGACTGACGATGTGCTAGGGTTATCTGATTGGGTCGTTTCCGGTCGTCAAACTGATTTTCTGGCGCGCCCTCAACCAACATTAAAAGCAGCGCGGAAAAATATATTAGCAACGCGGCGTTTTGAATGGGCGCGCGACTTTCTGATTCAATTTGTGTTTGGTATTGCCATATTAGTGTTGATGGTGTGGACTAATCAGCAATTTACCGGCAATCAAAGTATTGCTAATTGGATCGCGGCGTTTGTATTATGTTTATTTCCTCTGGTCGATGCGTTTGCCCCGGTCAGTCAAGGTGTTGAAGAGTGGCCGTTGTATATGGCGTCAGTGGCGCGGCTGAATAATTTGCAGCCGACGGTACGCGAATTGCCGCAACAGCAAAAATTAACTCAGCCAGTGGCAACATTAGATTTTCAGCAAGTTGATTTTAAATATACGGCAGAACAAGCACCGATTTTACAGCAATTTAATTTACACATTCAAGCCGGAGAAAAAGTGGCTATTTTAGGCCCTAGTGGTGCTGGTAAAACAACGCTACTGAATTTATTGTTGGGTGAGTTAACGCCGCAAGCTGGCCAAGTGACGCTTAATCAAGTGCCATTAGCCGCTTTACAGCAACAACGGGCACAATTGATCGGCATGTTGGATCAGAAGCCGTTTTTATTTAATACAACGGTGCTGAATAATATTCGTTTAGGTAATTTGCAGGCAACGGATGCGGAGATCATGGCAGCATTGACCGCAGTCGAATTAGGGCCATTGATGCAACGTTTACCTGCAGGTGCCAATACGTTAGTTGAAGAAGCAGGGGCGCGTTTTTCTGGTGGTGAACAACAACGGTTAGCGTTAGCACGTATTCTGATTCAGGATGCGCCGGTTATTTTACTAGATGAACCGACTGTTGGACTTGATCCGATTACGGAAAAAGCACTACTTAACACAATTTTCAATGTGTTGGCGGATAAAACGGTGATCTGGGTCACTCATCATTTGCAGGGCATCGAGCATGCTGATCAGGTGATTTTCCTGGAACATGGTCAAATTGCAATGCAAGGGACACCGCATGAACTATATCAGACCAATGAACGTTTCCAGAAGTTGTATCAGTTGGATCAAGGCTTGGTGTAAGCAGCTTGATCGGTTAAATATATTTTAAAAAATTTGCTAGTTCTTTTTAACTAAGGTAGTATAAATGTGCCGCAAAAGACTGTCTTTTGCGGCACTCTGTGTTTGCAAAAAATAGACAGTTTTGAATGATCAAAATATTTTTTTGATACTCTTTAATAAGGTAGGTGCGGCTGCGTGTCTTTGTCAGTCTTTTTAGAATTAGTCGAGATTAAAGCGAAAACGGCCAGTGTTTTTCCGTTTTTGTTAGGTACTTTTTTTGCTTGGTATCATTATCGCCAGTTACACCCAGTTTATTTGTTGATATTCTTTGTGGCGATGTTAATGTTCAATATGGCGGTCGACGCCAACGATAATTATCAGGACTATCATCGGGCGACCCATAATCAAGCGCTGGCTTTCCGCGAGAAAACAAATATCATTGGGGTGCATCATTTAAATCCTAGTCGGATCGGTTGGCTGATTTTCTGGTTGATCGTTGTTTCAGCAGCGCTAGGATTGTTTATTGTTAGCCGGACTGGCTGGCCGTTATTGTGGTTGGGGTTATTCAGCTACGCGGTTGGCTATCTTTACGCTGGGGGGCCACGGCCAATTTCCAGCACACCATTTGGTGAATTTTTTTCCGGTATCACCATGGGCTTCGTCATTTTCTTGATCAGTGTCTATATCAATGCGTTTGACGTTGTGCCGTTTAATTGGGCTTTTGTGTGGCCGGTACTATTGTCCTCTGGTTTAGCGGTTTGCAGTATTTCTAATCTGTTATTGGCGAACAATATTGCTGATGACCAAGAGGACCGCGAGTTAGGTCGGACGACGATCGTTTATTATATCGGTAAGGCTGCTGCTCTGAAAATGTTTGTGGCGCTTTATGTCGTAGGCTTTGTTTGCTTATTAGCGGCAGTGTTATTAGGCTATTTGCCGAAATTAACGCTGCTTACATTTTTGACCGTGCCAATCGTTTGGCGTAATACCCGCGGCTTTTTAGCCCAACAGATCAAAAAAGTGACCTTCCCGTTAGCAATTAAAAATTTATTTTTGATCACCTTGGCCCAAGTTGTTTTCTTCGGCTTAGGCGTATTAATTCAATGGTAAGCAAAAATGACGCCGTAAGTTGGCGCCATTTTTTTGTACCGTAATTTTTATTCAAGCTATTTTTTATTCAGTCAAATATGCTACAATGAGAATTACATTATTTTATTAAGATGAAATGAGAAAAAGATAAGTATTTAAGAGGAGGAACCACAGATATGCAGCAAGTGTATAATTTTGCGGCGGGGCCAGCAGTATTGCCCCAGTCGGTATTGAAGCAAGTTCAGGCCGAGTTTTTGTCCTATCACGGTAGTGGTATGAGTATTACCGAGATCAGTCATCGCTCCTCCTTGTTTCAAGAACTTTATCACGATGCTGAACAGACTTTACGTCAATTAATGGCATTACCGGATAATTATCGGATCCTATTTTTGCAAGGTGGCGCCAGTTTACAATTTTACATGTTGCCACTCAATTTAGCTGTTAAGCGCCGTGTTGCCTATGTTGACACTGGACATTGGTCACAAAAAGCGGTGACGGAAGCGCAGAAATTACCCGGCATGCAGGTCGATGTTGTCGCCAGCTCTAAAGATAGTGGCTACACAACGATTCCGTCAATACCAACCTTGACTAAAGACTACGATTATCTGCATATTACGACTAATAATACGATCGAAGGAACGGCTTTTAACACGTTACCCGCTACTAAAAGTCCATTGATCGCCGACATGTCATCAAATATTTTGGCGCAAAACTATCCTTTTGAGAAGTTTGGCTTGATTTATGCTGGTGCGCAAAAGAACATTGGCCCAGCTGGGTTAACAGTTGTGATCGTTCGTGACGACTTACTCGGCCAAGTTGCTGGGTTACCAACAATGTTGGATTATACCTTGCAGGCTAAGAAAGATTCTGCTTATAACACGCCACCAGTTTTTGATATTTATACGGCAGGCTTAGTTTTTCATTGGTTACAGGATCTTGGTGGAATCGCTGGAATTGAAAAAATCAATCGCGCTAAGGCTGGAATTTTGTACGATTTTTTGGCGCAATCAAAATTATTCCGCTCACCAGTAGCCCCAGCAGCACGATCATTGACTAATGTGCCATTTGTGACCGGTGATCCAGAGCTTGATGCGAAGTTTATCGCCGCAGCAGATGCAGCTGGATTCAAAAACCTAAAGGGCCATCGCTTGGTTGGCGGTATGCGCGCTAGTTTGTATAACGCTTTACCGATCGATGCAGTTACCACATTGGTTGATTTTATGGAAAAATTTGAAAAGGGAGCGGGTAAATAATGTATCAGATCACGGCTTCGACAACGGTTGCTCCAGCTGGAGTAGCGCTTTTTGACCAAGATGAGTATCAAGTGAATTACGGGGAACGACCAACGCCACAGGCAGACGGCTTATTGATTCGTAGCGTTGATCTAAATCAAACGCCTTTGCCAGAAAAATTGTTGACCATCGGCCGCGCCGGGGTCGGCGTTAATAATATTCCATTGGATCAAGCCGTCGAACAAGGTGTGGTCGTCTTTAACGCACCTGGTGCTAATGCTAACGGCGTTAAGGAATTAGTTTTAGCCGCACTGGCGATTGGCGCACGGCCCATGCTGCCAGGGGCTCAATGGGTTCATGGTTTGAAAGGCAACGACATTGATGTCCAAGTGGAGAAAGGTAAAAAAGCCTATGTTGGTACTGAATTGTTGGGCAAACAATTAGGCGTGATCGGCTTAGGTCATGTTGGTGGCTTAGTCGCTAATAGTGCGTCGTCAACTGCCTTTGGGATGCACGTCATCGGTTATGATCCTTACATTCAAGTCGATACGGCCTGGAACCTGTCACACCATATCCATCACGCTAAAAACGTGGCCGAAGTGTTGCGCAACAGTGATTATGTAACGATCCATGTGCCGCTGACTGATGAAACAGCAGAAATGCTGGACGCCAAAGCAATTGCACAAATGAAACCTGGTAGTGTGTTATTGAATTTTGCTCGCGATGATGTGGTTGATGAGGCGGCAATCGTTGCTGCCTTAGACCGCGGTCAATTACGCCAATACATTACAGATTTTGCAACGGCTAAATTGATCCATCATCCTAAGGTGATCTGTTTTCCACATATCGGTGGCTCTACCCACGCAGCTGAAACCAATAGTGCCAAAATGGTGGTCCAAACAATGAAAAATTATTTAACCACTGGAAACATTCGGAATTCTGTGACTTTCCCAGACACCGCAATGGATTTCCAAGCACCGCTACGGTTAACGTTGATCCATCGTAACGTACCTAACATGGTTGGCCGGATGACTGAGGTTTTAGCCAATTACGATTTAAACATCGTTAATATGGTCAATCGCAGCAATGGTGACTATGCGTACACGATGATCGATCTCGATGCGTTGGAAGCCAAACGTTTGCAACGCATCGCTAATAAAATGGAACAAATTGAAAATGTGATCCGTGTACGCGTGATCGCACAACCTAAATAATTTTGACGGGACGAGGGCCGCACTAGTTGCCCTTCGTCCCGTTTTTAGGTTATATTTATGTTAATGGGGTGAGCAAATGAAAATCGGTTTACGAACGATCAAAACCGCGTTAGGCGCAGTCATTGCAATGGTATTAGCTTATGAGTTACGGCTTGATTATTGGGCTACTGCTGGGATCATCACAATTCTTAGTGTGCAGAATACGACCCGCTACTCATTTAGCGTTGCCGGTTTACGGATCGGTGCCACGATTTTATCGTTTGCCTTGGCTATTTTCAGCTTTTGGCTGTTAGGCTTCAATCCTTGGGCATTTGGGCTGTTCTTACTGCTGTTTATTCCACTAGCAATGCAATTACACTTGCAAGAAGGCATCGTCGTCAGTGCGGTTTTAGTGACGCATTTCTTACTACAAAAAAGTTATAGCTGGCATTGGTTAAGCAACGAATTTACCTTAATGCTGATCGGTGTTGGCGTCGCCTTAATTTTTAATCTATTTATGCCATCGTTAATGGCCCAGATCAAAGGGTTCCAGCAAGCGGTTGAGGATGAATTACGCCAGATCCTACTGCAAATGGCGCAACAACTGGCTGAAACGCCAAAAGTTGAAACGTGGCAACATTTAGGCACATTATTAACAACAATCCGCAAAGGTCGCGAGTGGGCTAGTCGCCAGCAGGATAATCAGTTGTTGGTGGAAAATGACTTTTACCGGTCATACTTTGAGATGCGCCGCAATCAATACGAAATGTTGCGGCAAATGCAAGCTAACCTCGATCAGATCACTTTGTCGCTGAAGGAAAGTACGGCGATCCGTGAACTATTAGCGGAAACGGCCGCCCACATCGCACAACCGCAAAAAATTAAACATTTACAAAAAAGTGTGGCTAAGCTGCAAAATACGTTTGATCAAGCCCCGCTACCAACCAATCGTGCAGAATTTGAAAGTCGCGCGCATCTATATTTATTTTTATTGGATTTTGAGACGTTGCTGACTTTGGCTGGCGATTTTTATGAAAAAGTAGTTTTAACGGAAAAATAACCGTTAATGGCGTAGATTTTGTGTACAATAGAAGCAACGGAATGAAGTCAATGGTATTGCTACACTAAGCGGGAGCTGCAAATTAATTTGCTCAGTGTTTCAGCTAAGTTAGTACTTTTTTGGTACTCTCAGCATAAAAGGTAGGTGTTTGCGTGGCCAAGAAACGTAAAAAAGGTAATTTGGTTCAACAATTAGGGATTCCACAACTTATTCTGGCGGGGCTGATTCTTGCTTTTGTCGGTTTATTACTGGTGCGTTTGTTGGGTGAACAGCCGCGTGTGGCCGTTGATGATGCTGCCGCAGTCCAACAGGAAAGTACCCAGCGCGAACATCGTGCTTTTATTGAGGGACTAGCGCCGGTTGCGCAGCGGCTGCAACTAACTTATCATGTACTGCCTAGCGTGACGATTGCCCAAGCTATATTAGAATCTGATTGGGGAAATAGTCAGTTGGCGACACGCTACCATAACTTATTTGGGGTCAAAGGTTCGGATCCTAATACCACCCAGCTATTATCGACTAAAGAATACCAAAACGGTCAATGGATCGAAATTCACGCGCGTTTTCAGGTCTATACTAGTGATACTGCGGCATTAGAAGCACACGCAAAATTATTAGCCCAAGGGACCTCATGGAATCCGCAGCAGTATCAACATGTGATTGCCGCAACGGATTATAAAAGCGCCGCCGCTGCATTACAGCAGGACGGCTACGCAACTGATCCCACCTATGCACAAAAACTGATCAATGTGATCGAAACCTATAAATTAAATCAATATGATCAGTAAACGTTCGTCTTTTACAGCTAAAGTAGCTAAAAAATGAAAAAGCAGGAATTAAGCTAATTAAAGTTAAGAACTAATAGTTTGCTTATCACCTTTCAGGTTTAAGTCTAATTTTAGTATGTGCTTAAACCCAAATGAAATCTTCCTAACTTGTATTGTCATTCGGAATTAACTGTGCTAAAGTTAAAATAATTTCAATATGAGTGTGTACCCCACACTCCACGTACTGCTTATATAATGTCATAATTTGGTTGACGAGTATCTACCCAGAACCGTAAATTCTGGACTATAAGCAAAAAAGGTGGTCGTACCGCTTCTTTTGCCGTTTCTGCGTAAAAGGAGTTTTTTTGTAAGCAGCGTATCAGTAGTATCAATAAATTCATATCTTAATTTTGGAGGTTATTAATTATGAAGTTGCTCGAGGAGCGAATTCGGCGTGATGGTCAGGTATTAGAGGGCAATGTGTTGAAGGTGGATAATTTCTTGAATCACCAAGTTGACCCTGACTTAATGTTCGCTATGGGTGAGGAGTTCGCCCGTTTATTCCGTGATAACGGAATCACCAAAGTAGTAACGGTGGAATCATCAGGCATCGCACCAGCATTGTTGACTGGGTTGCAGTTACACGTTCCAGTGATTTTTGCCCGCAAGCATAAAAGTCTGACCTTGGTCAATGATCTTTACACGGCCACCGTTTATTCTTACACCAAAAAAGTGAGCAACGAGATCTCAATTTCACGCAAGTTTTTAGGCGCTGACGATAAGGTTTTGATCATCGATGATTTCTTGGCTAATGGTCAAGCTATTGCCGGATTGATCGAAGTTTGTGAACAAGCCCATGCGGAAATTGTCGGCGTCGGTATCGCGATCGAAAAAACGTTCCAACGTGGCCATGAACTGATCACTGAGAAAAATATTCGTTTAGAATCTTTGGCACAAATTGCGGCATTTGAAAATGGTCAAGTCGTTTTTGTTGATGATAAGGAGACTAAACATGCAGAATAAGTCAGCAGTCAGTGTTTCCCATCCAAAAGCGGCCGCACTGGGTTTGCAACATTTGCTGGCCATGTATTCTGGTTCCGTTCTGGTGCCATTACTGATCGGTGGCGCCTTACATTTTTCCGCCAGCCAAATGACGTACTTAGTATCGATCGATATTTTCATGTGTGGCTTGGCAACATTATTACAAATTTGGACTAACCGCTTTGTCGGTATCGGCTTGCCAGTGGTGCTGGGCTGTGCGGTGCAGGCAGTTGAACCATTGAAGATGATCGGTGAACGTTTCACGATTGGCACTATGTATGGTGCGATTATTGCTGCTGGTGCGTTTGTGTTCCTGGTCGCCGGCGCTTTTTCAAAAATTAAACGACTATTTCCGCCATTGGTGACCGGGACGTTGATCACCGTGATCGGGTTAACTTTAATTCCCGTGGCGTTCACCAACTTAGGTGGTGGTGATGCTTCAGCGAAGAATTTCGGTTCGCCAGATGCCTTAGCAGTCGGCTTTTTAACGGTATTAGTGATTCTGGCAGTTAATGTTTGGGGCGTCGGTTTTATTCGCCAAGTTGCCGTTTTGATCGGTTTGTTAGTGGGGACGATCGTAGCCGCCTTTATGGGCATGGTTTCCTTGCAACCGGTGATCGAGGCTAGCTGGCTCCATTTTCCACAACCTTTTTATTTTGGTGCCCCCCATTTTGAATGGTCGTCGATTTTGACCATGATTCTAGTGTCGTTGGTCTCAATGGTAGAATCTACCGGCGTTTTCTTCGCGTTAGGCGATATTACTAACCGTAAAATTGAGAGTAGCGACTTGAAAAAGGGTTACCGTGCTGAAGGTCTGGCGGTAATGCTAGGTGGTATTTTTAATACATTCCCATACACCACGTTCTCGCAAAACGTGGGCTTGGTTCAATTATCAGGTATCAAAACGCGGCGGCCAATTTTTTATTCTGCTGGCTTTCTGATTTTGCTAGGCTTATTACCTAAAGTTGGTGCGGTGGCAACAATTATTCCGACACCAGTATTAGGTGGGGCAATGTTAGTGATGTTCGGTATGGTGGCGATTCAAGGGATTCGGATGTTGCGCCACGTTGATTTCCATAATGATAAGAATGTACTGATCGCAGCCTTATCAATTGGCTTAGGGTTAGGCGTTAGTGTCGAACCAACTATTTTCCAACAATTACCAAAAACATTGCAATTATTATTAGGTAACGGGATCGTCATGGCCAGCTTATCGGCCGTATTATTGAACTTAATTTTAAAGCCACGCCAGCCAGAAACTGAACTAGATGAAGATGATGGGCTGAACGAAGGCGACTGATCCATCATTTTAATTTTGCTACTTTTTGACGGGTAAAGACTGCTTATGCTACGATGAAAGCATAGTTGATATGTGAGTAAATAAAGGTTGTGAAAAATTATGGCTGCAGTTATTTATCCAGAGAGTATGATCGGTATTATCGGTGGTGACGCTAATAGCAAATTACTGGCGTTAGCGGCTAAAAAGTTAGGCTTTCGTGTGGGTATTTTAACCGATACTTTAGATAGCCCGGCTGCTGGTGTCGCGGATGTCACCGAAATGGGCGATTTAAATTCAGTAACTAATTTACAAAAGTTAGCACAATTCTGCGATGCGCTAACGTATCAGTATGAGAATATTGATACCAGTGTGTTAGAACAATTAAACGCGGTCAATTTGCCGCAGGGCACCGATATTTTAGCCATCACACAGGATCGTCAGTTGGAAAAAGTTTTCTTTGAAAGTCACAATTTAAATATCGCACCATACGCAACGATCGTTGATCTTGATGATATTTATGATGCAGTGGCGTCAATTGGTTATCCCTGTGTTTTAAAACCGATCCAAAAGGGTTACGGTAAGCAATTTCAGCACATTATCTACGGTGAAGGTGATATTGCAGCTAGCGCAGAATATCTAACTTCCGGAACTTATATTTTGGAGTCATGGGTACCCTATGAAAGCGAACTGGCGATCATGGTTGCAAAGGACGCTGATCAAAAGCTAGCTTACATGCCAGTTGTCGAAAATATTTTTATTGATCATGAATTATTTGAAACCATTGTTCCAGCACGAATCAAGCCGCCAGTAATGGCAGAGGTCCAACGAATCGCTGAGTTGATCGTCAATTCGCTGGATTATGTTGGCGTTTTTGGTATTCAATTTTTCCTGACTGCTTCGGACACCTTGTACGTTAAGCGATTGGTGCCGGGACCACACACAGCGGGAAATATTTTCAATGAAGCCACTAATATTTCACAATATGAATTACATTTGCGGACGCTTTGTCACTGGCCATTACCTGAGATCAAGCTACTTAGTCCAGCGGTGTCGGTGACGATCCCGAAGCGCTTGATCACTGATACTTACACGCAGGTGTTGATCAAGCCGGACTGGCATTTTTATTACTACCTGGATAACGCACAGGAAGCTAATGATCGCGCGGGGCATGTCACGATTTTAACCAGTGACACGCGCCAAACTTTGGAACAAATCTACGATACAGAAATTTGGAATCAACCACCAAAAGAGTAATGTAACTGACTACTTTAGCGTAAACGTGCCAGAAAAGTAGCTCCGGGTTCATGATCTGAGCCCTTTTTGACACTCTCAAACTATGAAAAAGTGAGGCTTACTATGTTAGAACGTTATACACGCCCAGAAATGGGTCAAATTTGGACGGATCAAAATCGTTACCAAGCTTGGTTGGAAGTAGAAACATTAGCGGATGAAGCATGGGCTGAAATTGGTGAAGTGCCTAAGGAAGATGCAGCGAAGATTCGTCAAAATGCAACTTTTGACGTAGACCGAATCGCTGAATTGGAAAAGCAAACCAAGCATGACGTGGTGGCTTTTACGCGTGACGTTTCTGAAAGCCTTGGTGCAGAGAAGAAATGGGTCCACTATGGCTTAACCTCAACCGATGTGGTCGATACCGCGTTTGGTTATCTAATGAAGCAAGCTAATGATCTGATTCGCCAAGATATTCAAAGCATTATTGATGTTCTAGCAAAGCAAGCGAAGGCTTATAAATACACCGTTATGATGGGCCGCACACATGGCGTTCATGCTGAGCCGACTACTTTTGGCCTACGGATGGCGCAGTGGTATGCGGAAATGAAACGTAATCAAGAACGGTTTGAGCATGCAGCTAAAGGCGTCGAAGCTGGTAAAATTAGCGGCGCAGTGGGTACATTTGCTAATATTCCACCGTTTGTTGAGAAGTACGTTACTGAACATTTAGGTTTACGTGCGCAAGATATTTCGACACAAATTCTGCCTCGTGATCTCCATGCCGAATACGTCGCAACGATGGCCTTGATCGCAACGTCGGTTGAACGCTTTGCCACGGAGGTTCGTTCATTGCAACGGACTGAAATTCATGAAGTAGAAGAATTCTTCGCCGCTGGTCAAAAGGGTTCCTCAGCAATGCCACATAAGCGCAATCCAATCGGTTCTGAAAATGTAACTGGTTTAGCCCGCGTTATTCGTGGTCATATGATCACCGCTTACGAAGATGTGCCGTTATGGCATGATCGCGATATTTCCCACAGCTCAGCGGAACGGATCATCATTCCCGATACCACTAGCTTATTAGATTATATCCTGCAACGTTTCACCAAAATTATGGATACTTTAACGATTTTTCCAGAGAAGATGCGGCGTAATATGGACGTTACTTTCGGCTTGATCTACAGCCAACGAGTAATGTTGAAATTGATCGAGAGTGGTATGAGCCGTGAAACAGCATATGATTTAGTTCAACCGAAAACGGCGGTGGCGTGGGATGAACAAAAAGCATTCCGGCCACTGTTAGAAGCTGATCCCAAAATCACCAATGCATTAAGTAGCAGCGATTTAGACGCTGCATTTGATTATCACTGGCATTTACGCCACGTTGACGAAATTTTTGCCCGTGTGGGTTTAGACGAATAATTTTAAAAGGTGGTGTAAATTCAAATTGAATTTATATCGCCTTTTTGACTTTTATTAAGTGATCCCAAATTGCAAGAACAAATTAGCCACGCAATAAATCCCGGCAAGACAGTATTTTCATTGATATTCATATTTTAAAGATTCAATCTTTAGCCAGCGGCAGCGGAGAAAAGCTCTTTTGGGGTTTGGTAACCTGACTGCCGGCGTGGTAA
>NZ_RHOE01000026.1 GCF_003946385.1 Loigolactobacillus zhaoyuanensis | reverse complement strand
CAATATTTTCTGGCCAGCTCGGCACCGCCGATATCATGGTCTAGATGTTCACTGATAATTTGCGCTTTTAAAACTGGGCTATATTTAACCATGAAAAAAGTACCTCACAATCATTAGACTCTTTGTCTAACAATTATGAGGCACTTCATCAAGCGCGCTGAGTGGGAGCTTTTTTATTATTTGATCACGATATCTTTAGCCGTTACGTCAGAGCCAAAGTAAGGTTTCAAGTTCTGATTATAGTTTTTATCGAAGAAACCGTTGTTGTTTAACTTAGTGATTTCTTTGTTGGTCCACTTCAACAAGCTAGTATTACCTTTTTTGATCCCAGGTGCAATGTACTGGTTCGGGCCTAAATGCTTGATGCCGACTGTGTACTTAGGGTTGTTTTTGACCCAAGCGTACAAGTATGAGTTGTCATCAGCTAAAGCAGCGGCACGACCATTTTTCAAAGCGTTAAATTGTTGTGTTTTTGAATCGTACTTTTGTAAGGTAGCGCCTTTGGAATTTTTGGTGAAGTACTGTTCCGCAGTCGTACCTTTGTTGACGATCAAATCTTTACCCTTTAATTGGCTGACCTTGGTGATCGGCTTGCTCTTAGGTGAGATGACCCCGATCGAAACCTTCATGTAAGCCTTAGCAAACGAAATAACTTGTTTCCGTTCTGGCGTGACGGTGAAGTTGGCTAAGACTAAATCGACTTTATTAGAGTTTAGCGCATCAACTCGGCTGTCAGCGTTGACCTGGACGTATTTTACTTTAACGCCTAGATCTTTACCTACTTGCTTAGCTAAAGCAATATCATAACCTTGACGTTTACCATTTTTATCGACCCAGCCATAAGGTGGTAAGTCGCCAAAGACGGCAATTTTGATCGTACCGCGTTTTTTAATGGCGCTGAGGCTAGTCGTTTCGGCAGCCTGAGCCGGTTGTGCAAAGCTAGCGAATAAACCAAATAGTGTGACCAATGCCAGAAAAGCGGCGATTAAACGTGTTCTTTTTTTCATTAAAAATCCCCCCAGAATTAAGTAACCAAACCAAATTAGTATTGTTAAAAAATTATTGCTGCAACGTGTTTAAAAGGCAAAATAACGATGCTTGGTATTAAAATCGTTCTTTAGAAATCCATGCTATTGAGAAAAATCTGTGCCCGCTCAGTTTGTGGATTGGTGAAAAATTGTTGACCTGGTGTCTGCTCGAGAATACGCCCATTTTCCAAGAAAACAACCTGATCGGCGATTTCACGGGCAAAGTTCATTTCGTGCGTGACGACTAGCATCGTCATTTTTTGCTGAGCCAAGTTACGTAAAACTTCCAACACACCGCGGACCATTTCTGGATCCAATGATGCCGTGACCTCGTCGAACAGCATAAATTCGGGATTTAATGCCAAGGCACGGACAATGGCGATCCGTTGTTTCTGCCCACCGGAAAGTTGTCGTGGATAGGCATCTTGATATTCAGCCAGCCCCACCTCCTTTAAAAGTTTGATTGCTTGCGCCGTAGCTTCAGCCTTGGCGCGATGTTGGACTTTTAATGGTCCCAATAAAATATTATCCAGTACCGTCAGATTGGGAAATAAATCATAGCTCTGAAAAACCATCCCGATTTTTTGGCGTAATTGCTGCCAAACTTTTGGACTCGGTACCACGGGCTGCCCTGAAAAAACTAATTGACCACTTTGGAAATCTTCTAAGCCGTTGAGACAGCGGATCAGGGTGCTTTTACCAGATCCAGATGGCCCCAACAGAACAGTTACACTGCCGGTATCGATCGTGAGATCAATGTCGTGTAAAATATGAACATCGCCGTATGATTTTTCGAGATGTTCAACTTGTAATAATGGCGTGGCCATAACGTTCCTCCTTGAAAGCTTATTTTAAGCATTATTATTTTGACGTTGTTCAAGCCGGCGTGCCCATGCGGATAGTGGATAGCAAAGCAGGAAATATAAAATGAAAATCAAGCCGTAGATCCAGAATGCACCGTCAGGATACTGTTGCCGGTTAGCCTCAATGATTTGCTGGCCAATATTGACCACGTCCATCACACTGATCAACAGTAGTAGGGAGGTGGTCTTAATGACGCGAGTCATCAGATTGATCGTCGCTGGAATCATTAGCCCAACCGCTTGTGGTAGTAGGACGTAACGATATAGCTGCGGACCGTTTAAGCCGATCGCTAAGCCGGCTTCTTTTTGATGTTGCGGGACTGAAATCAACGCCCCGCGGACGATATCGCTCATTTCCGCTGCAACCCAGAGGGCGAAAACCAACATGGCCACTGCCTGAGCATTTAAATTAACGTTGAAATTTTTTGGTAGAATATAATAGAACAAAAAGAGTAAAACAACCGTTGGAACGATTCGGAAAAACTCTAAATATAAGCGCAGAATAGTGCGTAGTAGCGGATTTTTCACCGTCCGCAATGCACCAAGTAGGACACCAAGTAGGATACCAATGACCAATGCCACAATTGAAATTTTTGCTGAGATCCATAATCCGCCCAGTAAGCGACTGAAATTTTGACCAGCGAATAAAACGTTAATTCCCGAATGCGCCACGACGAGTCCTCCTCTCTAACCAAGTCAGCACGATCGATAACGGAATCAAGATAATAGCGTAGGCGATCACCAACACAAATAATGATTCATCGGTGTGGTAATACAAACCAATTTGATCTAGTGCTGTGTTAGTTAATTCCGGAATCGCAATGACCGTAAAAATTGAAGTTTCTTTGATCAGAAAAATAACGTTAGCCGCGATTGCCGGGATGCTAAGGGTCAAGCCTTGCGGAAAAACAACGTAGCGCGCCAGCTGACCGCGACTTAGGCCAATCGCCAAGCCAGATTCAACTTGGATTTTAGCCACACCGTTTAAACCACCGTAAATTGCTTCCGCCATGTAGCTGCCACCTAAGAAAATCAGCCCGCTAATACCGGCTGCAGAAGCCGATATTTTAATGCCGATCTCTGGAAAGGCATAGTAGATAAAAAATAACTGGATCAATAATGGCGTGTTCCGCGATACTTCAGTGTAAACCGCGCTGATTTGTCTAAGCACAGGCACCTTAAAATAACGGAGAAAGCTGGCGATCATGCCCACGATAATGGCACCAATAATACCGTAAAATGATAGTTTAAGTGTTAACCAAAAGGCTTGCACGAAAACGGGAATAATTTGTTGGATAACCGTCCAACTCATAAAGTCACCTCCAAATAAAAAGCCCGGCACCGCAAAAAGCAGTGCCGGGACGTAATGACGTGTTACCACCCTAATTTGTTCAAACCTTGCGATTCGAACCTTATTCAGTCATAGACTGTGCAGTATATCGCCTGCCGACGACTGTGCTAGCTTTGCAACCAGCCAGTAAAGCTCCAAGTTCATCTTCAATTACAAAATAACGCTTCATTTGCACCAAACAGAAGCTCGCTGGGGAAATTTATAATCTACTCTTCTCTTCATTGCTTAATCTTTCTAACTTGTTTTTAATATTACACTAATTTTTTAAGCTGTCAACGAACTTTATTTACAAATTATCTGGAAATCGGTAAGCTAGAGGTCAGTGCACAAATATACGTATAATGATACTAATGACAGTTACGCGCGTAATTTAACAGAAACGCTGAGATAGCTGATCAGTCAATGAGGTGAGTAAATGAACCAACAAAAAATTTCCGCACCGCGTCTTGCGCCGGATTTACCGGCAGGGGATCTAGCGGATCTATGTGATGAAGCATTCATCCAGAATGTTCATATTCAAGCACAACAAATAAGTGAACAAAATTTTAGTGGCGTTTATTTTAAAGGCGTTCAGTTTGATCATGTGACTTTTGATCAAATTAATTTTGAACGTTTTGAAATGCAAGATGTTATTTGTAACCACTGTACTTTCTTGAATTCAGAAATGATTGAAGCTAGTTTCAAACGGGTCACGTTTATTGATTGCAAGTTGACTGGCAGTAATTTTGCTAGTGCGGTGTTCAATGAAATTAGTTTGATCAATTGTAAGGCCGATTATTTGAGTTTGGCGGATTCACGTTTGCGCCGGGTCGCTTTTAGGCAAACTAATTTAAGTGAGTTAGATTTTAGCGAAGTTAATTGGCAAGCGCTTAGCTTTGATGAATGTGACTTGAGTCGGGCTAATTTTATGCATACGCCATTAAAAGCGTTAGA
This sequence comes from Loigolactobacillus zhaoyuanensis, assembly GCF_003946385.1. Lineage (GTDB taxonomy): Bacteria > Bacillota > Bacilli > Lactobacillales > Lactobacillaceae > Loigolactobacillus > Loigolactobacillus zhaoyuanensis. The sequence continues at coordinate 29,599 of NZ_RHOE01000026.1, read as the reverse complement.
TTTCAGCCATAATGAAACTAGCGGTATTAGTTACAGCCTAGATTTATTGCGTGGCATGATCATTTCGCCGCAGCAAGCCCTAGATTTGGCCATGGCATTGGGTGTGACCGTTAAGGATAACCTTGAGGATTGATTGAAAAACGACTATAATCTGATATATCAGGGATTTTAAGAAAGGAATTGAATATGCCACTACCTAAAAAAGTATCTCCTTCAACTGAACTTAATGCTAAAGATCGTGTTTATCAGCAATTACGGGCCTGGATCATTACCGGTACTTTAGCGCCGCAGGAAAAAATTTCCGACCAAGCAATTGCCGTTTTATTTGGAGTTAGTCGCACGCCAGTACGGGAGGCGTTACAATTATTGGCAACACAAGAATTTGTGGAAATGATCCCCCGCAGCGCTACCCGCGTTACTGCGGTAGCCACTGACCAAATCAGTGCCATTTATCGACCGCTAGCGGTTCTACAAGGCTTAGCAGCCGAACTTGCGGCGACTAAGATCACCAGCGCCGAGCTAGAACAGTTAACGGCGTTAAATCAGAGTTACGAGCAAGCGCAACAACAAAACCAACCACAGGCAGTATTGGTCGCGGACAACGAATTTCATAATTTCATTTTGAAGATTGCCGCCAATCAATATGTGAGCGAGTTTTCGCAGCTGGTCAATGCCCATGCGCAACGGATCGAGAATTTTTATCTGGATCAATTGAACATCCAGCAACCAGACGCTGTACGTGAACATAATGAAATCATTTCGGCAATTGCCGCTGATGACGAACCAGCTGCCCGTGAGCATATGGAACATAACTGGTTACGTTCACTAGATATGTTGCAAGCTTGCGTTGATAGCGAAAAATAAACGAAAAAGCAGTCGCTGATTTTCAGTAAAATCTGAAATCTGCGGCTGCTTTTTTGATGTGATCAAATGAGTATCATGCTTTAATGACTAACTGGGATGCGCAATTCAACGACTGCATCGTTTGGATTACCGTTAAGTAAGGCCTCGATAACGAAACTATCGCCAGTATATAAGTGTTGATTTTCAGGCAAGATCGTTCCAAAAAATTGACCGATCAGTTGATCAAATAATTGGCGGCTAGGACCACCTTTGCCTTGTAAGACAACATAATCGCCGGCTGGTAATGTGCGGGTCTCAGTTGTTGCTGATGTGGCAGTCGTGTTAGCACCGGCAAAATATTCTAGTTGTTGGTCGACCACACTGCTCAGCGCATAACCGATTTTATCGCGGCTAGCGCTCATTAATTCAGCAAACTGACCACTTTGGGCTAAAGCCATAAAATGCTGACTTTTAAGGGTGGAAACTTGCTCAATATTCGTCATTGTGGGTAAGGGGAGCTGCGTTGCGTAGCCGGTGATCGTTAATTCAGGAAATTGTTGAATTTTATAAGTTTGGGTCATGTTTATTCCTTCTTTCTGTTAGTAGATGTAGAATAACAGATAAAACCTGACAATTAGCTGTCAGGTTTTATGAAAAGAGGAAAAAAGATGCGTATCAGTCGGTTAATTAATATCATGCTAATTTTGTTGCGAAAGGAATTGGTTTCCGCACACGATTTAGCCGTTACATTGGAAGTGACTGAGCGGACGATCTATCGTGATGTGGAAGCGTTGAGTCTGGCGGGATTACCGATTTATACCGAGCGCGGGCGCAATGGCGGTATTGGTCTGTTACCAAATTATAAAATTGCCCAGAATTTTTTGACTGCCAGTGACGTGCGCAATCTTTTAACGGCGTTAGCAAGCGTAGAAGCCTTGATCGAAACGCCAGAGATAAAGGCGACCGTACAAAAGTTACAGTCAATGTATGGCACTGACACTGAGTTTACGGAGTTATTGATTCAAAATGTGAATTGGCAAGGTGCAGCCGAAATTAAAGTACTGGCGCAGCAATTTAATGAAGCAATTAAACAGCATTATTTAGTTTCTTTTATGTATAGTGATCGCAATGGCCAATTGAGTCAGCGCCGAGTCGAGCCTTACCGGTTAGCTTATAAAGGTGATCGTTGGTATGTTCAAGCTTACAGTTTGGAGCGTCAGGACTTTCGGACTTTTCGGTTAGCCCGGATGCAGGCGGTCCAATTATTGGCTGCCGAATTCATACCGCGTAAACTGCCGCTAGAACGGTTAGCATTTACGGATAAATTTCCGCATGCTGATTTGACGACGATCACGTTGTTAGCGGCGAATAGTGTGCGCGACGTTTTTGCGGAGCGATATGGCAGCACGGTGATCAAGCAGCTGACGAATGGCTACTTCGAAGCTACGATCACACTACCGAACAGTGAATCAGCGTATCGCTTTATTTTGTCGTTAGGCAATAAAGTTAAGCTCATTGCCGGCACCACCTTTCGCAATGGCTTTAAAACTTATTTAGCGCAGGTCGCACAACTTTACAATGATAAATAAAATTGGCGGCCGCCTTTTGTATTCAATTATTCAATGTAATTATGTTAAATTATGCGGCAATAATAGTGGGGAAATTAGGCTTTCGTATAAGTTTAGAGTAATAATTCTTTCGCTAATAATTCCGGCTATGCTATACTAATAGCACTAAGAAAACGGAGGATGATGTACTTCATGGAAAAACAACCAACAGTTCCACCTGATGCGAAACCTGGACCGGCGCCGATTTTTACACAAACTGAGACGCAGGTGTTAACTAAGTTTAATAGTGATCTTGAACAAGGACTTAGTACGCCCACTGCAGCCCAGCGCCTGGCCAAAAATGGCCCGAACGAATTGACCGCGCACGTAACGCCTAAATGGGTAATGTTTCTGCGGCAATTTAATAACGTGATCATTTATATTCTGCTGTTTGCTGCAGCTTTAACGCTGCTACTACAACATTATTCGGATGCGATCGTTATTGGCCTGGTCGTCATCATCAACGCGCTAATTGGTTATTTCCAAGAAGTCAACGCGAGCAATTCACTAGAGAAGATCAAGTCACTGTTGTCAACTGACGCAACGGTTATTCGTGATGGTCAGCGGACCGATATTCCGGCTAGCCAATTAGTGATCGGTGATATTGTTTATTTGGAAGCCGGCGATAATGTACCGGCAGATATGCGGTTATTGGATGCTGATAATTTACGAATTCAAGAAGCTGCCTTGACCGGTGAAGCTGATTCGGTATTGAAAGATTTTACGCCATTGGATTCAGCTTTAACGCCGCTTGCTGAGCGCACCAATATGGCTTTTGCCAGCACGGCTGTTACGAATGGTAGTGCCACTGGTATTGTGGTGGCGACGGGGCATGATACTGAATTAGGTCAAATCGCCGACGATGTTAGTAACGTCAAAGCTGCGAAGACACCTTTAATGAAAGAATTAGATGATTTAGGGAAGTGGATCTCTTACTTCATTATTGGTATCGCGATAGCTTTATTTGTCTTTGGCTGGTGGATCGATCTTTACGCGCTGCCAACTTTGGCGCTGGCCGTAGTGACCATGGTGGTGGGTTCATTGCCAGAAGGGTTACCGGCTTCGACATCGGTGATTTTAGCGATGGGCGTTAATAGAATGGCTAAGCATAACGCAATCGTTAAAACGTTGCCTGCAGTAGAAACATTGGGCGCAGTCGATGTGATCGCCACTGATAAAACGGGAACGCTGACTAAAAACGAAATGACCGCGCAGGATATTATTACCCGCGAACATTGCTATCAAGTTAGTGGTACTGGCTATGCACCAGAAGGGCAGATCATGCTGAACCAGCAGCCAGCAACAGTGACTGATGATGCCACACTGGTTAAGTTGTTAACTGCCGGTTTTGAAGCTAACGATACGATATTGCAACAGGAAGATGGTCACTGGATAATTAATGGTGAACCAACTGATGGTGCCTTTTTAACGCTTTATCACAAGGGCTTAGGTGCTACAGAACCAGCGGTGACCGAGTTAGATCGAATTCCGTTTGATTCGGACTATCGTTATATTGCTCGGCTCGACGTTGATGAAGCTGGTCAACATGAAATCTTCATCAAAGGCGCACCAGATAAGTTATACGCGATGGCAACAGCGGCTGATCCTAATTTTGATCGTGCTCATTGGGATAATGTGATTCAAGATTTGGCCCATCAAGGGAAGCGTGTCGTCGCCGTTGGCCATAAGCTGGTTGGCGCCGACGTTGATGAAGTTACGCACGCAACTTTGCAGCAAGGGGTCGATTTTCTCGGGATCGTGGGTATTATTGATCCACCACGTGAGGAAGTTATTGCTGCGTTGAAGGAAATGCGGACAGCCGGGGTCAAGGTGAAGATGATCACGGGTGATCATCCAGATACAGCGGCAGCAATTGGTCGTCAGCTAGGCTTAGCGGATGATATTCAGTCGATCACTGGGGCTGAACTAGATCAGATGTCACCAGAAGAATTACGAGCTAATATTAATCGTTACGATGTGTTTGCGCGTACCACGCCAAGTAATAAATTGGCAATCATTGACGCTTATCAGCAAACCGGTAAAGTTACGGCGATGACCGGGGATGGTGTCAACGACGCGCCGGCACTGAAAAAAGCTGATATCGGTGTGGCGATGGGGATCAAAGGGACAGATGTCGCCAAGGATGCTGCCGACATGATTTTAGTGGATGATAACTTTACTACTATGACTAAGGCAATCCGTGAAGGGCGTCATTTGTACACCAATATTAAGAAAACAATTGCTTTTCTGCTGCCAACTAGTTTTGCGGAAGGGCTGATCGTTGCTTTTAGTATCTTGATGCAACAGGCGTTACCGCTAGTTCCGACCCAGTTATTGTGGATCAATATGGTTTCAGCGATCACGATCCAGTTTGCCTTTATTTTTGAGCCGGAAGAACAAGGTATCATGCAGCGACCACCACGTAAAACGGGAACTTCGTTACTGAATAAGCATGATGTCTTCCAAATGGCTTATGTTTCGGTATTGATCGCGGTAATGGGCTTATGGGCCTTCGATTGGCTGACTTCTAGTGGTGTCTCCCACGTGATCGCCAGCACGATCACCGTTAATATTATTGTGTTGGGTAAGGTATTTTACTTGTTCAACATTCGGACACCGCATTTGGCCTTTTCGCGGCACTTCTGGAGTAATCCAATGGCGTTCGCTACAATTGGCCTGTTGCTAGCACTACAACTCTTATTGGTGTATTTACCATTCATGCAAGGTGTTTTCAAAACAGGAAATATGAGTTGGTCACAATGGGGAATTGCCATTGCTGCTGGCTTTGTTACCTTGATCGTAACTGAAGCTGATAAAGTTATTCGGATTCTGATCGATCACCGGCGTCGTTCTGCGATGCGTTGATCAAAATTAAAAATAAACTTCTACCAATATTCTTGGTGGAAGTTTTTTATTTTCCCGAAAAACAGGCATTTTGTAAGCGATAAATTGAAAAAAAAACAATGTTTTTTTTCTGGTGACTAATTAGGCGTACCGTGAGCTTACCGTACATTTAGTCAACGAATACCGTTATGACAGCCTTTTCATTACGAATGTTACCATAATTTTCATTTGTACTTACTAAAAGTAAATGTTAGACTTAAGCTCCTGGTAATTTAAATCATAGTAACGATAATTTTATTAGGAATTTTTTGACGGTCGGCAAAGTAACTACCGTCCGTAACATGAAAATTTGAAAAACCCACTATTGTGGAGTAGAGAATAAGGGAGCTTAATGATGAAACATAAATTATTAAAGGTAACACTAGGTGTCGTTGCGGCTGTTGTTTTGGTTTTCGCTGGATTTGGTGCTAAAACATTGGCCGATAATTACTGGTCAGGGCACGCAGACGTTGATGCGATCAACACGGCCTTGGATAAAATCAACGGGCAATTGACTGCTAAAAACACCGCGCTGGCTACGGCTAAAAATCAGCTGACACAAGCGCAAAGTGATTTAACGACAGCTCAACAGGATCTGGCAACTAGTAAGGCACAAGTAACGGCTTTATAACAGCAATATAATAATTTACAAACGCAATACAATAACGATACTGCCAGCTTGCAACAGCAGATCCAGCAAAAAATTGCCGAGGGTAATCAGAAGGTTGCTGATCTGCAAACGACTGTTAATAATAAGCAAAAAGACTTGGATACAGCTAACCAAACGATCAGTAGCTTAAACCAAAAAGTTAGTGATTTGACCCAACAGGTAGCTGATGCCAAAAATAGTAAAACTAATGAGTTAAGTCAGACGCAGCGCGATTTATTACAAGCAAAACAGGATGTTAGTGAAACACGTGCTAAAGCCGAAAGTATTGCTGCTCAGTCTACGTCAACAACTGAATAGTAAAGTAAAAACTGCCAATACGCTGATTGGCAGTTTTTTATTTACTTCGTATTTTTCTGGAATTTAAATAGTATTTGATAATTGAGTACGTGCTAGCAAAAAAACGGCGTCAGCTAACTGGGTCATCCGGTTGTAACTTCAATAAATGAGGCTTACCATAATAGTAGCCTTGTCGCAGATCAATGGCTAATCGATCGGCAATTGCATCATCGGTGGCATTCTCGATTCCTTCAAGAATGAGACGTAAGTTGTGCTGTGCCGCCAAATCACGCCAGAAAATAACCTGTTGTTGCAAAGCGTGATCTTCCAGTGTTTCCGTGAAGTCTTGCAGGGCAAACTTGATTTCCGTCGCGTACGGTATTAAGGGTTGAATGCGCGCTAACTTGTTTTCATCGATACCGACATCGTCTAGGCTAACTTCCATACCGCGGGTGGTGAAATTTTTGATCATCGGCAGTAATTGATCGATCCGCCAATGTTCATCACCTGGTTCTTCAGTTAATTCAACGACTAATTTTACTGGTCGGAGTTGCATCTGTGAGCGAATGATCGCCTCATCAATTTGTGGATCCATCAACTGGGTTCGGTTGAGATTGATCGAAACTGAGCCAATTTTTAATGCTAACTGTTCAGTGGTGGCGATCAAAGTCTCCGCGATCACTTTAGCTGGAATATCAGAGAAGTGGTGTGGTGGTCGCCAGCCGTCTGGCGTGTGTTTTTTCATTAATAACTCATAACCGATCAGTGAATTATTAATTTTATTTAATTGTGGTTGAATAAAATAGCGATACATTTTTATACTCGCTTTCATACGCTTAATTAAGCGTTTTTTAGATTCGAAATCGAAGCCATGCGGGATGAAAATTGAATCGTACTTATTGGTCTAGCGCATATCTTTAGTGCTAACTCTTACCTCAGTTTAATTAAAAGCAATTAATGATGATTAGATTGCGCTGTATCCGAATTTGAGCATGTTTTAAAAAATCCCATGGTTTGTTTGTTCTATAACGTATTATAATATAAATTAGATGTTGTGAATTATTTTTAGCTTATCCAGCAACCTAAATTTAGACCTTAGTTTCATTCTAGCACAAGGATACGGTGGCGCCAGCGTATTCTGTGTTTAATATTGATCTATACCATATGAAGACTATTTTTATGAAAGGAGAATAACAATGAAAGTAATTGTTGTGGGTTGTACGCACGCAGGTACGATCGCCGTTACGCAAATTTTACAAGAGCATCCAGAAACTGAGGTGACCGTTTACGAATGGCATGATAATGTTTCCTTTTTATCTTGCGGGATTTCGCTTTATTTAGGTGGCCAGGTGAAGCGTTTGGAGGATATGTTCTATTCTAGTCCGGAAGAATTAAGCAAGTTAGGCGCGACTGTCCGCATGAAACATGACGTTCTTAAAATCGACGCCAAAACAAAAACCGTTACCTGTGCTGATTTAGTTAGTGAAGAGATCACCACGGACACTTATGATAAATTAATCATGGCAACTGGCTCCTATGTTGTGGTGCCGCCTTTATTTGGTATCGATAATTCCCGCGTATTGTTATGCAAAGACTATGCCCAAGCCCAAGAAATCTACAAAACCGCCCAAAATCATAAGCACGTCGCAATCGTTGGTGGCGGCTATGTTGGGGTCGAGCTAGCTGAAAGCTACGCGGATACTGATCATGAAGTCACATTGATCCAAGGGCGTGATCAGATACTAAACAACTATGTGGATAAACCTTTAGCCGATAAAATCACAACGCTATTAACTGACCATGGCGTCCATGTTTATTTAGGTGAGCGTGCGCAGTCATTTAGCGGTGATGATCAGGTGGTGATCGAAACCGATAAGGGTGAACATCAGGCGGATCTAGTCATCGTTTGTACTGGCTTCGTACCTAATACAGAGTTACTACGTGGTCAAGTTGATATGGATCGACGCGGGGCCATTCTGATCAATGATTACATGCAGACTTCAGATCCAGATATTTATGCTGCTGGGGATGCTTGTGTGACCCACTATAATCCAACCGGTAAGTCAGCCTATGTGCCACTGGCCTCTAATGCCGTTCGGCAGGGTATTCTAGCGGCGACCAATATTTTTGGTCATACGCAGAAGTATATGGGTACTCAAGGAACTTCCGCGCTGTCTATTTTTGGTTATACCTTGGCATCAACTGGCTTAACCTTAAATTCTGCCTTAGCTGATGGGTTTGATGCAGCAGCGGTAACGTTTCATGATGATTATCGGCCAAATTATATGCCAACAACTGCGATGCTGACCATTGAGTTAGTGTATGATCGATCGAATCGGCGGATCCTTGGTGCGCAGTTATTTAGCAAACACGAAGTCGCGCAGTCGGCGAATACGATTTCGGTGTGTATTCAAAATCAGAATACGATCGACGACTTGGCCTACGTGGACATGCTGTTCCAACCTAACTATGATCAACCATTTAATTATTTAAATTTAGTGGCACAACAAGCAATCGTCCAGGAAAAACAGGCAACTGCTAAGTAACGGATGATGTTTAAGGAGGATAATTGTGACGCAACAATTTTGGCTTGTCCAGCCGCTATTTACCGGTGTTTTCTTTACATTAGGGATTATTTTATTTTTCCAATTATTGGTGCGGACGACGCTGCAGCACTACAATAAACAACGCAAAAGAATCGATAAGCTTGATTTTTCAGTTGGACGCTTGAAACTAATAAGTATTGTTTACTTTTCTTGTTTAGCGGCTTACTTTGAATATAGCGCCGCTCGGGTGCGTGCCTACACGGCCTTTATTAATTTTCGATTATTATTACTTATTTTTATCGTCATTTTTCTAGGTTTTCTTTCCAGTTTTATTATTTTATTGTGCGATGATTTAGCGCATTTATTGTTTTATGATTTTTCAGTTGAAACGCTCTATCATAGTATTTTTATGCTGGTCACCTTTTTAACGATCTGCTTAGCGGTTTACTTGATTCGCCGCAATAATACGACTGCAGCGTGGATCATACCAGCTGCAGAAGGAATCGCGGTGATTATCTGGGTGGTCGTGCACAATGTCAATATCTATGGCATTGGCCGTATATCATTAGCAGAAATGTGGTACAACATGATCAGTTTCCTGATCATGGAGACACTGTTGTTCTACGGTTTGACCACGTTATTTCAAGAAAATCAACAACTGCTAACGGTGACCCGCCAAGCTAGTATTGATTCTCTAACTAAATTGAAAAATTACAATGTTTTCAACAAGGAGTACGCTCAAGCCTTTATTAAGGCGCACTAAAATAATTTAACTTTTACGATGCTGGAAATGGATATTGATCGTTTCAAGAACATCAATGATCATTATGGTCACTTGGCTGGTAATGAAGTTTTAACGCAGGTTGGGATGATTTTGGAACGAGTGACCCGTGAAATTGATCAAGCAGAATGCTATCGTACCGGTGGGGAAGAATTTAATGTTATTTTGCCGGGACTGTCAGTGAACGCAGCGTACCAATTTGCTAGTAGGCTACAAAAGGAACTCGAGCAGTTAAGCGTTAAGTATGATCAGGACACCATTAAAGTGACGGTTTCTATTGGTATCGCTACTTTACGTGCTTATGATGATGACGCTGATCATCTTTTTGAGCGCACTGATCGGATGCTTTATCTTTCCAAAGGTCGCGGGCGCAATTTGGTCACCACTGATGAGACTCAATTATAAAGTTAAGCGCGCTAAAAAGGCGTCAGCACAATGCTGACGCCTTTTAATTATTCGTTGAGAAAGCCTTGTTGGTGCAAAATCGTTAGTAGCTCGCGGCGCGGATGCTTAGAAGTTAAAGCCCCACGGATAACTTGATCAAAGTCGGCGTGACGAGCATTATGGCTGCGCGCTTGATAATATTGTTGTAGGGTTTGCTGATAATCGGTCAACGCGGCAGTATAAGTAGTTGGTTCTTGATAGCCATTAGTAAAATGAACAGCGGCTTCTGGTAAGCGGGGCTTGAGCTCATTTTCACCATCAGGGTAGCCGATCAGTAAGCCGAAAAGCGGCATTGTTAATTTAGGCAAATGTAACAGCTCAATAACTTTTGCGGCGTCATTTAAGGCACTGCCGAGAAAAACAGTGCCTAAACCGCGACTTTCAGCAGCAGTCACCAAATTTTGTGTGGCTAAGGTTGCGTCTTCAACGCTAGCTAGAAAACGGTCAGCAGCGCTTAATAGCTGTGGATTGAGGCCTTGTTGCTGTGCTAAAGTAGCATTGCGATGCTGATCAGCTACGACGATCAATAAATGGCCATTTTGCTGGACGAATGGCATGGTCGTTACGGCGGCGATTTGTTGACGTAATACTGGGTCGGTGATGCTGATAAAACTATAGGCTTGTAGAAAAATGCTGGAGGCGGCGTGTTGCGCCGTTGTGATCAGCTGCGAAAGTAGTTCGTTATTTATAGGTTTAGCGCTAAAAGTGCGCTGTGAGCGATGCTGATTAAGTAGTTCAATGGTATCCATTAGTGTCGACCTTTCTATTTCACAATAAGTGTAGCTTAACAGTTTTTCGCATAAAATACTGACAGTTTGCTTGCTAATTCTATGGTAAAAGGCTAAATTTATGGCAAAGTAGCATATGAAATTAAGCGAGGTTAATTAAATGTATCATTTTACGCGGCAAGATCTGACGGCACAACAACAGTATAAATTTATCAGTGGCAGCATTATTCCACGGCCAATTGCTTGGGTGACGACCCTAGCAGGCGCGGTGGTTAATTTGGCGCCATTTAGTTTCTTTTCTAGTGTGCCCGGCAACGAACCACTAATGACCTTAGCAATCGGCCGTAAATCAGCACAGCAGCCAAAAGATACTGCAGCCAATTTATTGGCGACCGGCGAGGCGGTGGTTCATATTGTGTCGGCTGATTTGGTAGCGCAAATGAACGCCACGGCGGCAACTTTACCAGCTGATAAAAGTGAGGCAACTGCAGCGCAACTTGAGCTGGTGCCTAGTCATACGGTGGCCGTTCCCGGCTTGGCCGCCGCGAAGATTCGTTTTGAAACATCGCTTTATCAACATGTTCTGATCAAGGATAGCGCAGACCAGCCAATGGCGGATCTATTTGTGCTACGAGTCAGCGATTTCTATTTTGCCACGGATGTTTTCGACGCTGAACGCCAGTATATTTTACCAAGTGCTTTACAGCCAGTAGCGCGTTTAGCCGGCACTGAATACGCCGAATTAGGGCCAACTTATCGGTTAGTACGACCGCGTTAGATTATTTGCGCGCGCGTTCAGCGATGATCTGGCGCCGCCGCTTAATTCGCTTGACCCAGAAGCCACCGTTAAAGTTGGTCGGTTCTAATGACAGCATAAAGGCGTGGGGGTTAAACGCCAATACCAGCGCATAAATTGTTTTTTCATCTTTACGTGGTACTAATACTTCTAATACCATGCGCGCGCCAGTGCGGCCAATACCGTCAAATTCGGTAACACCGTAGCCGGCATCACGTAGCAAATGAACCAGTGTTTTTTTGTCGGTGTTTTCTTCGCCTTGGGGAATGATGATCTGGACGATGACGTAACCAATGGCTAGCCAACGGTCGATCAGCATGCCAGAAGCGATGCCGATGCCGAAACCAAGCGCGTAAGCCACCAGATAAATTGGCTCAGCTAAACGATTGAGGACGTAATTTAACCCAATCGTGTACAGTGATATTTCAACCATGCCAAAGAATGGCGCTATCCAAATCAAGCCTTTATTTTGAAAAATCAACCGCAGTGTGTTGATCGTTAGGTAGAGCACATTGATCCCGAAGACCAAAAAGACAAACCCAAAATTAATGTGCATCACGACTGCCTCCTCTATTAAATGATTCACTGTTAATTCTAGCGGCTGGATCAGGTAAAAGGCAAGCTTGAAATTTTTACTACGGCAGCGCATAAAAGTTCATGCGTGCTGTCATCCATAGACTAAAAGCGCTTACTATTGTATGATTGGGCTGTTAACAGTCTAGCTAATAAACCAAAGTAAGCATAGAGGAGCGTGGCAGTTTATGGTACAAAAAGCGTACATGATCGGTACAGGCGTCGGTAATCTTGCAGCAGGTGTTTATTTAATTCGCGATGGTGGTTGGAGCGGCGAGCAGATCACAATGTATGGTTTAAATACGCATGGTGCCAATGATGGTGCCGCGGTAGCAGACTATGAACAGGAATATGGTATTCAGCCGCTAGGCAATAACCGCGGCTTCTTAGCAGAAGGCGGCCGCATGCTAAATGAAGAAACTTATGAAAATTTATGGAATCTATTACGTGAGGTACCTTCGCTGGATAATCCGGGGCAATCGGTGACCGCTGATATTTTAGGTTTTGATTATGCACACCCAACCCATGATGTCGCCCGCTTATTGGATAAGGTAGATGGTATCCGTAATAAAGGTGATAAAAAGGATTATAGGCACATGCAGTTCAATAATCGTGACCGGTATCTTTTAACCAAATTAATGTTGCTGCCAGCCGCTAAGGAAGCGGAGTTAAACGATATTGGGATCAGCGAATGGTTTAAATCAAGTCCGCATATTTTTCAGACTAATTTTTGGTATATGTGGCAGACGACTTTTGCCTTTAAAAAAGAAAGTTCCGTGATGGAGCTACGACGTTATATGAACCGGATGATTTTAGAGTTTAGTCGGATCAATACTTTAGCTGGCGTTACCCGGACACCATATAATCAATATGAGAGCATCGTTTTACCGATGCGCAAATATTTAAGTGATCATGGCGTGCATTTCGTCGATAACTATAAAATCACGGCTTTTGATTTCCAAGATACGCCATTACGCGATGAGATTGTGGTCACAGGCTTAAATTATGTAGATGTAAAAACCGGTGATACAGGTAAAATTGCGATCAATGCGGCGGATTTTGTGTTTGACACCAACGGAGCGATCACCGATAGTGTCGCGATCGGCGATATTAATACACCGATCAAGGAGAACCTGGAATACGCACCAAGTGCCCAATTGTGGAAACAGGCCACTGAACATTTTTATAATCTTGGTCATCCAGATAAATTCTTCAATGATCGCGGGCAAAGTGAGTGGATGAGCTTCACGGTCACCACAGACAACCATTATTTGTTGAACCAAATCACACGGATCACTCAGCAACGACCAGGTAACGCGTTGAATACTTGGATCGATAGTAATAACTTACTTTCGATCGTGGTCCATCACCAACCGCATTTTCACGCCCAAAAAGAAAATGAAACAATTTTCTGGGGTTACGCCATGTTTCCGCGCCGCCGCGGCGATTATGTGCACAAGCCATTTATTGAAATGACGGGTAAAGAAATCTTACAGGAATTTCTAGGTCATTTAGCAGAAGTCGACAATGCGCGTGATAATGTGCGCAACCACACGGATGAGATCATGGCTAGTATTGTTAACGTGATCCCGGTTTATATGCCGTATGCCAGTGCTTTGTTCAATCGGCGCGCGGTCGGTGATCGGCCTAAAGTCGTGCCGGAACATTCACGTAACTTAGCATTTATTAGCCAATTTGCCGAAATGCCATTTGATATGGTCTTTACCGAACAGTATTCTTTCCGGTGTGCTCAAATCGCGGTATACCATTTCCTAGGGATCCCAGAAACTGAGTTAACACCGCTACACCATTATGAAAAAGATCCTAAAGTAATGGCGCGAGCAACTAAGACGATGTTTAGATAAAATTAAAGATGCGCGCCAAGCTTAGGCTTGAGGTGCATCTTTTTGTGTAGTGGCTAAAGTATGTTGACTAATGATCTGATATAAAATCGCACGAATAGCGGCTTTTTGGGTCAATACATGGGTAGCATCAGTCGAGCTAAATAAAGGGGTGGCCGCTGGTTGATCTAGTTGCGCTAATTCTGTATTGATCCGTTCAATGAATTGATCGTAAGCCAGCTGCGGTGTGGTTGTGCGCACTGCCTGGTGGATGCCGGAATGGATCGTTTCCAGCGGGAAAACAGCCTTGAATAAACTGACGATCATGATTTCGGCTAAATGAGCGCGGGTGTAATGCTTTTTTTCTGGCCGATGAATGATGTTGCGCTTAACGTAGCTATTGACCATGCTTTTAGTTAGCGGTTCAATGCTTAACGGGCGGAGATAACGATCTGTTTCAGTGATCACTTGATCCATATAAAGATCAAATTCAGGCAATTCTTGCCAAAGTGGTAATCGCACTGCGGCCAGCGTCGTTAGCCATACATTAAACTTAATTTCAGTCACAAAAATCCCTCCAATACCTAAATTAATTAGGTGATAAGTCTATTATACATTAAAAACACAGTTATATCATCTAGACTTTATGTCTATATGTGATAAACTGTAAATAGAGATATCAAATTATTTTTTGTTGGTGGCGATCTGTTTTATCAATTTGACTGGTAGAGAACGAAAGCTGTATCCATCAAAAAATGGTAATTCCTGGTAACGGAAATTATTAGCGGAGGCTATTTTTATGACAACAAATGTGAAGCATCAAGTAGTGGTAATTGAAATTTGGAACGCGATCACTCATGGCGTTGGTTTTATCGCCAGCGTCGCTATGTTTGTCCTGTTAGTGCGGCGAGGGCTAAATGCGCCACGACCAGCATTACTGGCATTGACGATCTATGGTCTAACGCTGATGTTACTTTACTTAGCTTCGACGCTTTATCATTGTCTATCGCTGACCCGCGCCCGCCGTGTTTTTCAAATTTTTGATCACTGCAATATTTTTCTATTGATCGCCGGCACTTACACACCGTATTGTTTGTTAGCGATCAAAGGTAGCTTCGGGCTATGGATGTGCTTGGCGATTTGGGGCTTGGCACTAGCTGGCATTGCGCTACACATCTTCAGCGGCGCGCGCCATCAAAAGTTGGAAACCACGATCTATGTGGTGATGGGCTGGCTATGTCTAATGGCAATGGGCCCACTGTATACACATTTAGGGACAGCCGGCTTCAGCTTATTAGTTGCCGGTGGCGTAACTTTTACCTTAGGTGCCCTGATCTACAGCTTCCCCAAGACGCCATACCTACATTTGATCTGGCATTTCTTCGTCATGCTGGGCACCACATTAATGTTTTGCTCGATCTACTGGTTTATATAATCAAAATATAAGCCAGCCAAGCCAGTTTACTTGATATTTCAACCATAATATATTTAGATATAGGTGTAATTAATAAAAAAAGACAGATTAGTTTGCGTATATTAAGATTAAGCACCTAAATTTTTAATATTTTATGGAGGTATCTGAAATGACACAGAAAAATGTAAAGTTCGCGCAGCGCGCAGCTACCGTGGCATTGTCCAGCGTACTTTTAAGCACGCCAATTTTGACAGCGGTACCATCGCTAGTACACGCCGTTGCAACTGTGACCAGCACAGAGCAGACAACTAAGAATGCTGCACAGTTAGCGGCACAGCAAGATGTCTTAGCTGGCAATGACAGTGGTACCAGTCTTGATCCGAACGGTGACACGACCTATCAGGCTGATTACGCCGCAGAATTTACGCACGGTCAGCAGGAGTTAAAGCAAGGACAAGTCGCCGCTGATCAAGATGTGACTGATCAGCAGCCACAGAATACCAGTAAGCCAGCTACCGCTACTATTTATTACAATCAGGGCTATGACAAGGAGTACGCCGCTGCTTTAACTGCATTCAAGGCCGGTATTACCGCAGGCCACACCGCCGGATACGCGCAAAAAGCTGTACAAATCGACGAACAGCTAGGGGCGATTTACCGTGCTGGCTATAAAGTGGGCTATGCGCAAGGCCAGGCACAGCAGCAGGCGGAAGCTAATGCGGCTGCTAGTCAAGCCGCTAATAGTCAGGCGCCAGCAACTAGTCAAGCGGCTAAACCAGTAACTAGTCAAGCCGCACAACCAGCAGCTAGCACTGGCAGTCAGACTACTAGTCAGGCTAGTGTGGCCACTAATAATACAGCAGAGGCTTCATCGACTGCGACCAGCATTGCAACGCCAGCGCCAAACAATAATAATGGCTTTAGCAATGATCTGACTACGGCTGATGATAGTTGGCTTTATCCAACCGGGACGCCAGTTGCCTCTCATTCTGAGTTTATTAAGCTATTCGCCAAGGATGCACAAAAAATTGCTCAGGCTAAAGGTTTATATGCCTCAGTCATGATCGCGCAAGCCGCATTAGAAAGTAATTGGGGCACAAGTACATTGTCACTAGCACCAAATTATAACTTATTTGGTGTGAAAGGCAGTTATCAAGGGCATAGTGCGTTGATGGCAACTCAGGAAGATAATGGGTTTGGCCAACTCTATACGATCAACTCAAATTTTAAACGTTATGGTGATTACAAAGACTCGTTAGTTGACTATGCTACCTTATTACGTGGTGGACCTGGATTGGCGGCAAATTATTATGCGGGAACTTGGAAACAAAACGCTAAAACCTACCAGGCAGCAACTAAGGTATTGACTGGACGTTACGCGACAGATACTAAATATAACTTAAAGCTTAATCAGATTATTGCGACCTATCATTTGACGACTTATGATCAAGCGCCGACTGCTAGTCAAACGCCTAAGCAAGTTAATTTTACGGCGACGTTAAAGCAGCGGCCGCAGCTGAAACAGATTTTGCGGGGCTATTTTTTGACTAACGTACAGCCAACGCAATTAAATGTAAAATCACAGCTACTGCGGACCCCCATTATTTGGCGTTTATAAACGGTAATAAAATAAACGCACTGACAAAATCAGCGCGTTCATTGAACCAGCAACCAAACAGTTTACGGGGGACGTAATCTGAGTTTTACTGGTATCACGTTAATCGTACCATTAATGTTGGCTAAAACAAGCTGAAAATAGATATTCAGATTCAATTAAGGATGCCTAGTTTAGGGATCCTTTTTGGTCGATATTAATATCGTTTGTTACTGAGTATTATTTTTGCAGACCTAGCGTCGTGTCTAGCGAACTGATCCTATTTGATAGGTAGATAATTATGCGATGCTATAATTAAAGCCTGCACGGCGAATCTTTTTTAGCGTATACTAAAAGCAGGTTGTTCCATATGAAACATTAATACATTAATTGTGAAGTAGGAGGCTTTTGAATGACTGAATTTTACATCGTACGTCATGGACAGACACAGGCAAACACGCAAGATATTAAGCAAGGTACGATCAACACACCGGCGACATACCTTAACGATACCGGTAAAGCTCAGGCACAAGTGCTACATGATCATGTTGATTTAAAATTTGCTGATCGGATGATTGCTAGTCCGCTGGAGCGCACTAAGCAGACAGCGGCGATTTTGAATGTTGATTACGACCTGCCATTGAGCTATGATCCACGCTTATCGGAAATTTCTTATGGGCAGTGGGATGGTCAAACTAA
This sequence comes from Loigolactobacillus zhaoyuanensis, assembly GCF_003946385.1. Classification (GTDB taxonomy): domain Bacteria; phylum Bacillota; class Bacilli; order Lactobacillales; family Lactobacillaceae; genus Loigolactobacillus; species Loigolactobacillus zhaoyuanensis. The sequence continues at coordinate 11,904 of NZ_RHOE01000026.1, read as the reverse complement.
TGCGGCTCTGCGTAAAACGTATCCTGAATTATTTAATCCAACGACTGGTGAGGTTTATCCTGACTACGCGATTCCAGCGAAGGGTGAAGAATTTACCGCAGTTGAAGCACGTGTACGTGAATTTACTGAAGAAATGACGCAGCGTTATCCACAAGAAAAAATTGTGGTCGTCACACACGGGTTTACAGTCCGTAGTTTTGCGGTCAACGCGGTACAACCGAAGAATCCAATGAGTTTACCAGAGCCTGAAAATACAAGTATCACCAAGATTATTTGTGCGCCAGGAACGCTGCAACAATATTTGATTTATTATAATCGGCGTTACTAGCCTTAGTTTGTGCTATAGTCAAACTAAAGGGATGAGCAAATATGGCAGTAGATAAAGTAGCGGACATAGAAAAAATCAAAGCACGCTTAGAAAAACTAGCGGCAGATATGCGTAAGTTAGGTGGCAAAACCGGCAGCTTAAGTCAAAATTGGACCCAAGCTCAGGCGATTCGTGAGGTCAATGCGATCGTAAGTGCAACGCAGGCAGTGACGGCCAATAGCCAGCCACTGACAACGGCTGAGCGTAAAGGCCTAGAGTACATTGAAACCGAGTTTATTAATCTCGATGATGCACTAGTTAATTTATCAGATAATAATATTAAGTTAAAACAAGCGATGCTGAAAAAACAAGCACTGACAGCTGTGCAACAACGATTAACACTAAAATAAGCGTTAGGCAATTTTGCCTAGCGCTTATTTTATTAATTCACCAACTGCTGGTGTTAATGCGCGTCGTTTTAATTTGCCATTACCGGTACGTGGAAAATCCGTTACCAGATAAAAAGCGCGCGGAACTTTGTAATGCGCTAAATGTTCGCGGCCGTATGCGCGTAGTTCGGCGGCACTAACTGGAGCGTTGAGTTGGATATAGGCAAGTGGTACGCTACCCCAAGTCGTGTCCGCCCGGCCCGCAACAATGATTTGTTTGATCGCGGGATGTTGTTGATAGACGGTTTCGATTTCACCGGGAAAAATATTTTCCCCACCGGAATTGATCATATCACCGCTACGCCCTTGGACGAATAGGAAGCCTTCGTCGTCGAGATAGCCGATGTCATCAGTATCAAACCAGCCGTCATGTAACTGTTGGCTAAAAGCAGTCGGTTGGTTTAAATAACCGGCTGCCAAAGTTGGCGTTTTAACCAAAATGTGCTGATCAGCCGCAATTTTAACTTGGACTGGGAATAACGGCTGGCCAACTGAACCTAGTTTACGTGCAGCGTTAGCGAAATCTAAAGCTACAATTTGCGAGGCAGTTTCGGTCATTCCATAAGATTGGATCACTGGGATTTGGCGTTGCTGGCACTCGGTCAGCGTGGCGCGATCAATGGGACCGCCACCCAGTAACATACAACGAAAGGCTGCTTGATAATGTTGATCAGCTGGCAGATCCCGCAGTAACTTTTGTAGCATATAGGGAACTACGGAAATTGTGGTGATTGGCTGCGTGCACAACAAATGATTGATCACTTTAGCGTCAAAGTGATCAACTAAAACCACCGTCATTCCATAAATCAGTCCTCGCAGCATGATCGATAAGCCGCTAATGTGGAATAGCGGCACGCAACATAACCAAGCATCAGCTGCAGCTAGACCTAGATTTAGCGCTGAACCAATTGCAGAATAGAAATGATTGTCGTAAGTTTGCAACACCGCTTTTGCGTGACCCGAGGTGCCAGAAGTGAACATGATGCTAGCGGTGGCGGTCGGTACAAATTCAGCTGCCGGTGAGACTGTTACCACCGTTTGCTGAGCTAGCTGGCTAAAACTGATCACTTTGATTGGCAGCGGCCGCACTAATTTATCGGCAGCTAAACATAGCGTAACTGCGGCATCGCGTAATTGCTGGCCTAATTCATCGACACTTAAACGTGAATTTAGTAAAACCGGGGCCACACCGAGCTGCTGTAATGCTAAAATAGTTAGATAGCCTGGTAGCGAATTATCGGTCAAAACCGCGATGCGACCATTAGCTTGCAAACTAGCGATACGGCCGGCTTGTTGCAGAACTTGCTGCTGTAGCTGGGCGAAAGTCAAACTATAGCTGCCGGCGCGTACTGCGCAGCGTTGTGGTGACAAACGAGCACGTTTAGTTAACCAATTCTCCATGATTTAGGGAAACTTCGGGAATTGATCGAAATCAGGTTGACGTTTTTCGTTAAACGCATCCCGACCTTCCTTGCCTTCGTCGGTGGTATAAAAGAGCATGGTTGCATCACCAGCCAACTGTTGCAAGCCAGCTAAGCCATCAGTGTCGGCGTTCATTGCGGCTTTGATGAAACGCAGGGCAGTTGGGGATTTAGTCAGAATTTCGTTACACCAATCTAGCGTGACCGACTCAACTTCGGCTAATGGGGCGACCTTGTTGATCCAATTCATTTGGAAAGCTTCTTCAGCGCTATAAAAATGATTGAGGAACCAAACTTCTTTAGCACGTTTGTGGCCAATGACCCGCGCCAAATAACCGGAACCGTAGCCGGCGTCAAAACTACCAACTTTTGGACCTGTCTGGCCGAACTGAGCGTTATCTGCGGCAATCGTTAGATCACAGATCAATTGCAAAATATTGCCACCACCGACGGACCAACCTTTGACCATCGCAATAACGGGCTTCGGGATGATCCGAATTAAATGTTGCAGATCCAGGACGTTAAGCCGTGCGATCTTATCGGGGCCAACATAGCCGCCATTGCCACGAATACTTTGATCGCCGCCGGAAGAGAAAGCTTTGTCGCCGGCACCAGTCAGAATGATCACGCCGATACTGGCATCATCGCGACAGATCGTAAAGGCCTCGATCATTTCTTGAATCGTTACGGGCGTGAAGGCGTTTAGTTTTTCTGGTCGATTCATCGTAATTTTTGCGATTTTGTCGGCCCGTTCAAAAATAATTTCAGAGTAGTCTTTAACGCTTTGCCAAGTTACACTAGTCATAATCACAACTTCTTTCTATATGGAGGTCAATATGAATTTACTTGAATTGTTGGACATCAAAACGTTATCCGTTACTGCCGCTGAAGCAATCATTGAAGTACCGGTGACCGATAAGTTGAAGCAACCATTCGGAATCGTTCACGGTGGTATCAATACTATTTTAGCGGAAACTGCTGCCAGTTTAGGTGCTAATGCCGACTTAGATACGACGCAACAAGTGGCAGTAGGGGTCAACGTTGAAACGCACCACCTTTATACTGTAGCACAAGGACGACTGCGCGCCAACGCCAAACCACTTCATGCAGGCAAACGATTGCAAACATGGCAGGTAGAGGTCCACGAACAAGACAGTCAGCGGCTAACCAGCGTGAGTACCGTGACATTAATGATCACCGCACGGACCAAATAAAAAACGTGCGCCAATTTAATGGCACACGTGGGATTAAATTATTCTAAAAAACCTGGTTGCGCGTATACGGGATCAGGATAAGTATAGAAACCTTCGCCCGAACTGACGCCTAACTTACCTTTATCAATAAAATTAGTTTTGAGCAGACTCGCTAGTTCATTGTACTTCTGATTGCCAGTAGTTGCCGCGTAGTTTTGAATAATATTGTAGGCGGTGGTGATACCAACCACATCGAGAATGCCAAATGGTCCTTGCGGCGCACCAGTAGCTAGCATCCAAGTTTTATCGATAATTGCCGGATTACCAATGCCATCAAGATATAACATTTCGGCAGCATCGAGGAATGGGACTAAAATCGAATTCAGGATGTAACCGGGCTGTTCCTTTTGTACGGGAATTGCGATCATGCCGATATTTTTAGCAAATTCAACAATTGTGGTAAAAACTTGCGGATCAGTATCTTTGTGGCCCATGATTTCAGCGGTATTATTTTTCCAAATTTCGTTGGCAAAATGTAAGGCTAAAAAGCGGTCTGGCCGGCCAGTTTCAGCTGCAAATTGACTGGGTACCAGAGTGGATGAGTTAGTAGCGAAAATTGTTTTTTTAGGCGCTAATGGGGCTAATTCGCGGTAAAAAGACTGCTTAATGGTCACAATTTCGGGAATAGCTTCGATCACTAGATCTGCGTCACTGACTGCCTGCTTAAGATCAGAAGTGTAATTGATCCGTGCTAAGGTCGAAGTTACAGCATGTTCTGACTGGCTGATAGCAGCGGTAACCGTGTTATCTAAGCCGGGTAACAAATTAGTATTGTAATTCAAGTTAGCGGTTGACTGAGTAAACTGTAATTTGGCTTTATGAATCTCGGTTTGATAAGTAGTTTCCAACCCCGCCATTTTAACTTTAGCCTGACCTAAAACCGCATCATTAATGTCGTAAACGGTTACATTTAAGTGTTTAAAAGCAATTTGGAAAGCAATTTGTGCACCCAAAACACCACTGCCGGCAATTACTACATTTTTAATCTCCATTGATCTACACCCTTTCTACTTTTTTAAATCATGGTATACCAAACAAGGATATTCTATACTGTTATAAGCTTAATGGCAATATTTAAAGCTTATCTTACAGACGGTTCGTTCATAGACCAATTGTGATTAGTTTGACAAAGTAAGGACCGTTTTTTCTTAAATTGGTAGGTATCGCTAATTTGAGCTGTTGTTTAATACACATAATAAGCAGGTGGAGTAGAAATGACGAATAAAAGTTTTTAACATATTGTTGGTAATGAACAGTGGGGTCCGGCTGTTGCTAGTTTGATTTTTGACAACAAAAAAAGACTTCAAGTCTCCTCAGTCTTGAAGTCTAACGGATCGTGGAAAATGCCTGACCTAAACTACTTTGGTCGTACAGAGATTTTTGAATATCTAGACACCTTCATATTAAGTTTTACGCATACGGTGAACTTCTAGCCAACCTGTTAATTAATTTTCTACATCTGTATGGTCGTACCTATCTAGTGATAGGATTCAAGACCCTTAAACTAGGTTTTAGCGAAGCACCAGGAGCGTTGGAACTGTGGTCATGTCTGCTATGCGACATACACCTCCAGAAAGAATTGTTACTTGTTCGTTGATTCGACGTTTCACAACGTGGATCAGATAGAAACTAATCTGCTGTTTCTTTACACAGCTAATTGTTACCAACGACCGCCATTTCATGTCTTGGTGGTCTGCCGAAGACTTAAGTGTTACTTAACTTATTTGTTACCAACGACTGCTATTTCACGTCTTAGCAGTCTGCCGAAGACTTAAGTGTTACTTAACTTATTTGTTACCAACGACTGCTATTTCACGTCTTAGCAGTCTGCCGAAGACTTAAGTGTTACTTAACTTGTTCTTGTTACCAACGACTGCTATTTCGTGTCTTAACAGTCTGCCGAAGACTTAAGTGTTACTTAACTTGTTCTTGTTACCAACGACTGCTATTTCGTGTCTTAACAGTCTGCCGAAGACTTAAGCATTACTTAACTTGTTCTTGTTGCCAACGACTACTACTTCATGTCTTAGCAGTCTGCCGAAGACCGAGGAGTCTTTACTACTTGGTCAGGTCTTATCCCTTTCCACACTCATAATATAGCATCATCTGTAAACGATTGCAAGCGATAACCTAGTTATTTTTGTAAATTTTTTTAAGGGGATATAAAGCCCGATATAACAGATTTTTTTGATAATTAAAAAGCAATTTTCGAGCGCTGCTAGCGAATATATTCTGTACATAGAAATACGCACAATTTTAAACTATAACGTTCGGCAAAAAAAAGAGATTCTTTCTGAAGTTTGTCTGTATTAACTCGTAGGCAGAGTTAGATCACTATTTCATGAATTGGGTTAAATATTTAGTTAGCTCAATTAAGATTAACGCACAGTCGCTAGTGATTCGTAGTTTTAAAGTAGGTATATACGCATAAAAATACTTGAAAAACAGTTAAAAGACTGTTTTGCCGGCATTTCCGTATTCTGATTATCACTAAGTTTGCCACTCGTTCCGTCCACTGGCGGCGGAATGGAAGCTAACTTACTCTGCTTGCAGACAAGGTTCAGAAAGAACCAAAAAAAGAGGCTGCGACATAATTTTACTTATGTCGCAGCCTCTGTGTCATGCTATTTAATACTTGCCTTACTTACGCGTAATTTTTTTTGGCAGTCAGGACATAAACCGTAAACTTCCATATGATTACCAGAAATTAAGTAACCGGTGAGTTCGGCAGTTTTGGCTTCTAATGTACGCTCGATCTGATTAAAATTAGGATAAGTGACATCGGTAATACGACCGCAGTTGGTACAAATCGCGTGATAATGCGGTGTACCAAAATAGTCGTAGTGGGTGCTGCCGTCACCATTTTGTAATTCAACGACGATACCAAGATCGACAAAAGTATTTAGAGTGTTATAAATTGTTGCTGCACCAAGGTTTGGTAACTTTCTATTAAGTGCCACCCGGATCATTTCAACTGATGGATGGTTATGGTGGCTTGCAAGGTACGAGAGGATAATATGACGTTGCGGTGTGACCCGCAACCCATGATCCTTCAGAACCTGCAGCGTTTGATCCGTAACATCAGTAGCCACAAGCGGTCATCCTTCCTAAAAGTGATTGCGTTCAGTCATAAAAGTGTTGCTTTTTTGGGTCATTAATTTAATACCTATATTAAACCACTTTTTTAGAATGATTCCAAGCTAAAACCCTATCCGAACTGAAAAAAGTTTTCAATTAGCGCATTAAACACCTTTATTAGAAAAAGATAAAATTCACTTTACTTTTTTAAAAAATAAACTTATAATTTAATTGTTAACAAATAAGAATGATTCTAAATTAAATATAGCTAAGAAATGTTTTTGAATGTGGATGTTACGTTTGCCGAAATGGTGATGTACGTAAATAAAAATTAACCACTGTATGTGGAGCAGAGAAGGTAACACAATGGAACGGGCAAAAAAACAGCGTTCATTAGCCGAAAAAATTAATGTGATGCGCGCCAGTGTAATGGGTGCTAACGATGGTATCCTGTCAATTGCCGGCATCGTCATTGGGGTTGCTGGTGCTACTAGCAATAGTCATTCGATTTTTCTGGCCGGTATCGCAGGAATGTTGGCTGGCACCGTCTCGATGGCAATGGGTGAGTACGTTTCAGTGAATACACAGCGTGATTCAGAACGCCGTGCTATTGAGAAAGAGTCGGCGGCATTAGATGATCATTATCAGGATGAATTTGATTTTATTCAGCACAAATACATGCAAACTGGGATTCCAGCAGCGTTAGCCAAAAAAGCGACCCAGGAAATGTTGCAAAAAGATGGCTTATACACTGCAGTCCGCGAACGGTATGGATTCAATCCACGTGAGCAAACAAGCGCCTATGCAGCTGCATTTGCTTCAATGGTTGCTTTTCCAACGGGCTCAATTTTGCCACTGGTTTCGATCACGTTTTTCCCGCCAACAATTAAAATCATTGCGACAATTATTGCGGTGATGGTGGCGTTGACGATCACTGGCTACACAGCGGCGGTCTTGGGTAATGCTAATCGCGGCCGCGCAGTTCTACGTAATGTGATTGCGGGGCTATTGACGATGGTCATTACTTACGTCATTGGTAGCTTATTTGCACGGTGATATATCAAAATAGGAGGCCTTAAAAATGATGAAGGCTATTAAACCAGTAACAACATCTAAACGTAAAATGACCATGGCTGAACGGTCAAATACTTTGCGTGCCGGAGTGCTAGGCGCCAATGATGGTATTCTAACGGTAGTTGGTGTGCTATTCAGTGTCGCTGCGGCCACTACTAATGAATTCACTATTTTTATTGCTGGCTTGGCGGATCTATTAGCCTGTGCTTTTTCAATGGCTTCAGGTGAGTACGCCTCCGTTAGCTCACAAAAAGATACTGAAAAAGCCGTGGTTGCCAAGGAAGCGGCGTTACTGAAATCAGATTTTGCCAGTGAATTAGCTGCGGTCACGGCACATTACCAAGCGCGCGGTGTCACAGCCGAAACGGCCAATGAGATTGCCCAAGCATTGATGGAAAAGGACGCACTAGGCACAGTGATCCAAGTTAAATACGATCTAGAGCTTGGCCATTATATGAGCCCTTGGCAGGCGGCGTTTTCGTCGTTAGTTGCAGCAGCTTCCGGCGGTCTATTTCCGTTGGTCGCTATGACCATTGCACCAAGCGCGTGGGCGTGGCCGAGTACAATTGCTGCTGTGACGCTGTCTGTTGGTCTTACCGGCTTTCTCAGTGCTAAATTAGGCGATGGCTTGGTTAAAACGGCAGTTATTCGTAATATATTAGTTGGAATTATCACCATGTTTATCCATTACTACATTGGTCAATGGATGTAAAAACCACCTATTTACAGCAGAACAGTAGCAATATTTAGAAATACAACGAGCGGCTACGTCCACGCGGAGCCGTTTTTTTATTTGGTAAAGTAATTATTTGGAGGCTTTTCTCGTGCAAACAAAGCAACAACATTCCTGGTTTATCACGATTCTATTGGCTGGCACCTTCACTATGTCGATCAGCCAATCATCACTATCCACTGCGTATCCAACACTGATGCGCTATTTCAACTTGCCAGCGGCGACGATCCAATGGCTGACCACTGGCTTTATGCTAGTGATGTGTGTCATAATGCCGGTAAGCCCGTGGCTGTTAAAGAACATCCCCTTTAAGCGCTTATTCTTAGGCGTTTTGCTAATTTTTGATCTTGGTACGCTGACTATTTTATTGGCACCTAATTTTGCGCTGATGCTAACCGGCCGTGTATTAGAAGCCATCGCCGTCGGGATATTGTTTCCATCGTATCAGTCGGTAATGCTGACAATCACGCCAGAAGCTAAACGGGGCGGTACCATGGGGCTCGCCGGTTTGGTCATGGGTTCTGCCTTGGCAGTTGGCCCGATTATTTCTGGTATCGTCTTACGCTTTACTACATGGCAAGGGCTGTTCGTTGTCTTTTTAGTGGTGATCACAGCAGTTTTTATTGCCAGCTTATTCACGATCAAAAGTGTAATGACGCTTGCGCCATCCAGCATTGATTTTATTTCAATTATTTGTTCAATTGGGATCATTGGCGTGCTATACGTGGTCAATCAAATTGGTCAAGCAGGCGTCGACTGGGGCTTTAACTGGGCCTTGCTGGGGCTAAGTATTGTGGCGTTGTTTATTTTTATCCGTCGTCAATTCCAGTTAAGTCGACCATTGTTGGAATTACGTGTATTGAAAACTTTCAATTATGATTTAGCCGTATTATTGACCGCAATTTCATATATCGCGTTGATCGTGGTCACGATTATTTTCCCATTATATTATCAAAAAGTGCTCGGCGTTTCACCATTTGTTTCTGGCTTAGCGCTGGTGCCTGGGGCGGTTGTGTTGAGTATTCTTAATCCATTGACAGGTAAATTAGCCGATCGGTTCGGTTTCAGAAAAGTGATGCTGACGGGGATGCTCTTAATTTGTAGCGGGTGGTTGATTTTGACTATTTTTGCCGCACACATGAATTTAGGGTTGATGATGGTGCTAGCGGCATTGATCGAAGGCGGCAATGCCTTTGTTATGATGCCAGCAGTCACGCTAGGTGCTAATGCATTACCAGATCAGTTGATCACGCACGGCACAGCGGTTATCACTACAGTCCGGCAAATTCTTGGTTCAACCGGGGTCGCAGTGGCTACCTTGGTTTTAGCCAACGTTACGGCTGGTATGCAGCATCGTGGTTTCAACACCAGTCAAGCACAACTAGGCGGTTATCGAGCTGTGTTTTTCACATTCTTGGTCGTTGAATTATGCGGTTTAGGCTTAGCGTTAATGTTAAAAGATACGAAAAAAATCCGCGCTTAGGCGGATTTTTTATTTGATTATTTTTAAACCGTGCAAGTAAGGTTGCAATGCTTCGGGCACGCGGACGCTGCCATCAGCTTGTTGGTAATTTTCTAAAATTGCGGCGACTGTGCGACCAACGGCGAGGCCAGAGCCGTTGAGGGTATGCACATAGTCCACACTGCCGTCTGCTTTACGATAGCGGATCATGGCGCGGCGGGCTTGGAAATCAAGACAATTAGAGCAAGAACTGATTTCACGGTAAACCTTTTGCTGCGGCATCCAGACCTCAATATCGTAAGTTTTAGCGGCAGAAAAGCCAATATCACCAGTGGAAAGCGTGATCACATGGTAAGCTAAGCCTAATTTTTCTAAAACTTCAGCGGCATTTTTCGTGAGTTTTTCCAGCTCAGCGTAAGAATTTTCGGGCTTGCTATATTTAACCATTTCGACTTTATTAAACTGATGCATGCGGATCAAGCCGCGGGTATCCCGGCCAGCGCTACCAGCTTCTGAGCGGAAACAAGGCGTCAGTGCAGTGAAATAAATCGGCAGGTCAGCTTCGTCTAAAATTTCATCCGCGTAATAATTAGTCAAGGGTACTTCAGCCGTGGGGATCAGCGTCATACCAGTTGCCTCAACGGTGTAGACATCTTCCTTGAACTTGGGAAATTGGCCGGTGCCAAACATTGTTTTGCCTGTGACCAAGTAAGGCGGGATGATTTCCTGATAGCCTTGCTCACGCGTGTGAAGATCAAGCATGAAATTGTAAACTGCGCGTTCCAGTTGGGCGCCAGCATTTTTGTAGTAAACGAAGCGTGCGCCAGAAACTTTAGCAGCGCGGTCAAAGTCCAGCAAGTCTAATTTTTCGCCGACTTCCCAATGAGCTTTAGGTGTGAAATCAAATTCAGGGATCGTGCCCCACTTACGAACTTCAGTATCACTAGTTTCATCGGGACCGACGGGCAAATCAGCCGCCGGTAAGTTAGGCAGGCGAACGGCGATGTAATTTAGTTGTTCGGCATCTTTTTTTTGCTGCGTTTCAATGGTGTGAATGTCGTTATTTAGTTGCTTGACCTGTTTGATCAAACTTTGACCAGCGGCGGATCGCGGATCAGCAGCCTTAATTTCGGCGGTCAGCTGATTCTTTTCTTTTTTCAGATTTTCGGCCTTGGTGATGGCGTCACGATTCTGCTGGTCCAGCGCGATGTATTCATCGATTTCCGCTGGTTTAACGCCGCGTGTCGCCAGTCGTTCTTTGATAAGTTCAGGTTGTTTGCGGATCAATTTTGGATTTAACATATTAAGCACTCCCTCTTTATGAAATAAAAAAAGCCCATAATCCTCGTAAGAAGATTATGGGACGTTATTAACGTGGTACCACCCGTATTTATGCCGCTTAACGGCAATACTCTGAGTATATCGTCTCGCCGTGACCTGTTCACAAGTCAAGCTAAGCAATGGATTCACCGCGACAGTTGATTAGCTTGCACGACCGCTAATTCTCTGGGCAATTGCCGGTAGTTACTAGTTGCTATGATTGCGCTGTTATTACGCTTCAAATATAACACTGTTGGTGGAGATGTCAAAAGTAAATTTTGGGTGATGGGGGCCTTTAGAACCAAAAGTATTCGTTTTTAAGATATGCTCTAAATAGAAGATATTGTTATAATACTATTTAGAATTATTTTTATGCTGCTCAAAGTTTACTGTATTCTTTTTGTGCTCAATTTTTGGATGGTTGGGTTCCAATAAATCACTGAGAGAACTATTTATATCAGATTCGGCTTTTGCTGTATTTTCAAAAATGTTGTTTTCCATCGCGTAATTAATTATTTTTTTCATTGAAGCAACTGTGTTGGCATAATTAAATAAAATAAATTGTGTTCCATTTTTAGCTAATACTTGTTCTATTGTTTCTAAGTGGAGGAGTGTTTGCATCATTGCGTAAGCATTCTTTGTAACGAGGTTAATGAATTGCTCCTATGTCAATAAATGGCACATCTTTTTCTAAACACTCGTTCTAATTCTGTCGGAATTAAACCAACTGATGTAATTTGAGGTTCGGATTACCAAGTCCTCAAAATTGGAAAAAGTTGTTTGAAAGGCAAACTCTCTCTTCAACAA
>NZ_RHOE01000025.1 GCF_003946385.1 Loigolactobacillus zhaoyuanensis | reverse complement strand
CGACCGCGGCACTTAACCAACGGCCACGTAAACTATTTGGTTATAAATCAGCCAATGAATTCATGGCTGAGCAGCTACTCGCATGACCACCACCTAGACCACTTATAAGTGAAGTTTAGCAAGTGTTGCACTTGATTTGACAATTCGGGTCAAACAAAAATACGTCAAAAAATTAGATAAAAATCTATATGAGATCCGCTCGCGGCAAGGTTCCACTATCCAACGTGGCCTATATTTTCATGTGGCTAATGAAAAATATATTATTACACATGGCTTCACTAAAAAGACCCAGAAAACCCCATCAAATGAAATCGCTAAAGCCAAACGAATCAGATGGATCTATTTTAACCGAGGTGATCATCAATGAATATCAATGACTATCTGCTTAACCGTACTAACCGCGATCCAGAATTTCGCAAATTAGCCGCTAACGACGATATCCGTGTTGAAGTGGCCGCTGAATTGATTAAATTTCGGCATACGCACAATCTGACCCAACAACAATTTGCTACCCTGACCGGCCGTAAGCAATCACAAATTGCGCGAATCGAAACCGGCAACGCAAATGTCACCGTTGCAACTCTAGCTCAGCTAATGAAAAAAGCTGGTGGCACTTTGACCATCAGCTTTTCGTAGATCCTATTTAGTTATTTACTCCTTAGCGGCCAACGCGCTGATCATATCAACGCGCTTCAACCGGAAATGGGTGACCCCCATCACGATCACCGTAAAGACGATCGTCATCACGGCGGCGATCACGTACCCGCTCCAACCAATAGTCAGCGGGAAAATCACCGTACTAGTGGCGGCCTGGCGCAGAATAAAGGCCGTCAGCAGATTGCCTAGCCCATAGCCGACCACAATGCCAAACAACGTCAGCACCACATTTTCCCGCACAATATAATTGGTCACCTCGCCATCGAAGAAACCCAGCACCTTGATCGTCGCCAACTCGCGGATCCGCTCAGAAACATTGATGTTGGTCAAATTATACAACACCACAAATGACAACAAGCCCGATAGGAAAATGAAGATCCACACGATCGGATTTAATTTAGCGGCTTGTTGGTCAATGGCCTTTTTCTGCTTGGAAATAAACTCGGTATGGACGACTTTATCGCTGGCCAACAGTTTCTTCGCGTAGGCGTTCTCTTGGGCAGCAGTTTGCTTTTGCGTTTTTACCAAGCGCGTGTTGACCTGATACCGATCGGCAAACAAACGATTCAGCGTCGTTTTATTCATATAGATGAAATGGCCGGCATAATTGGCGGTCACGCCCCGAACTTTGACCCGCGCCGTCTGATTATCCGAATTGGTCACCGTCACTGTATCCCCCGCGCGCACATCCAGCAGTTTAGCCAATTTTTGACTAAGCACAATGCCAGTTTGCGGCATCTTCGTGGTCAAGCTCACGTATTTTTTGAACTGCTGCGTTTGATCAGTGGCATCCAAGCTCACTTGACTGACTTTTTCGCCGCTGGTACTAACGCTGACCACATCCGTATATAGCCCTAGTGACTGTTGATAGCGCGGATTTTGCGCTAACGTGGTCGTTACGTTTTTAGCGTTGTCCTCGAGACTGACCACCGCCTGATAATGCATGACCTGCTGGAACTGATCGATCCCCGACTGACTGATCGAATCGCGAATCCCGAAACCAGTTAAGATCAAGCCGGTACCACCGGCAATACCAATGATCGCCATCCACATCCGCGCCTTGAATCGAAACAGATTGCGGTAGCTGACTTTTTGATTAAAACTTAAGCGCCGCCAAATAAAGCCGACCCGCTCCAGCAAGATACGTTTACCGGCTTTTGGTGCTTTCGGCAACATCAACGCTGCAGGTTTCTCCGCCAGCTCCTTGGTCAGTACGATCGACACGGCACCCAGCGTCACAAAGAAACTGAATAATACCGCCAGCAAAATCGCATTTAGCGGATAATCTAGTACCACCGCAGTATAAACGTACTGCGTCATCGCTTTGAACACGATCAGCGGTAGCGTATTAGCGCCGATCACCACCCCAAGCACCGTGCCTAACGTTGCAGCGGCGACACCATATAATAGGTAGTTACGCGCAATTTCCCGCTTAGTATAGCCCAACGCCTTTAACGTGCCGATCTGGCTGCGGTCCTCTTCGATCATCCGCGTCATCGTGGTAAAAGTGATCAGTCCGGCGATCAAAAAGAAGAATAGCGGGAAGACATTGGCGATCGCGGCGATCCGCGTCGTCATATCACCGTAGCCTTGGAAGCCAGGATTACCAGCGCGCTTAGTATAAGTATAGGTCGGCCACTGAATTTGCTCAGCTTGCTGCTGCGCTTGGGTCAGCTTTTGCTGTGCTGGCGCCAATTGCTGCGTGGCAACTGTGGCACCGACAGCTTGCGTTAATTGAGCTTTTTGCTGATCCAACTGCTGTTGTTGCTGCTGGATCTGCGCGGTCGCCTGTTGTTGTAAGCTAGTTTGCCGCGCGGTTGCCCGGCCACGCAAGGCTTTTTTCACTGCGCTTAATTTGTGTTGCACCTGTTGCTTATAGTCGCCACTAAAGCTGCTCTGCGCTTGCAACTTAGGAAAACGGACTGACAACGCCGTGTAGACACTGGTTTTGAAATTAGTTGCCGGTAAGTAAGCAAAATAAGCCACGCTGCCGTCACCAATATTAGCGGCGCCCCGCTCTTCATCATCAACAAATAACGGTGAAGTCACAAAACCGACGATCCGATAAGTCTGTGTTTTCAGGCCATTATTTTTCACCCGATAAGTATCGCCGAGTTGATAGCCTTTACTCTTAGCCAGCTGGTCCAACACAATTTCATCATTGTGCCGCGGTAAATGGCCGCTTTTCAGTTTTAACTTATTTTGGCTATCAGCTTTACGATACGCAAAAAGTTGCGCCACGTCGCTGCGCTTTTGGTCCAAAATGTAGACTGACTTTTCCGACTGCACTTGCGCGCCGCTAACTTTTTCAACGCGCTTAACGTCAGCTTGGGTCAGGCCCGCCGTGGAAACGACACGTAAATCACTAAGCTTTTGCTGGCTAATGTAGCTATCAGCGCTGCCATAGAGATCAGGACTGACCGCCTTGATCCCAACAAATAACAGCACACCCAGCATAATGATCATGACGATCGCAATAAAGCGCCCTTTAGCTTGCTTAACCGACCGCCACAAGGTTTTATTCAAATTAGTTTTCATTTAAATCACCACTCAATGTCCGCAACTGGCGTCGGCTGTGGATTCATACTAATATCGCGTACCCGCGCGTCATTGATCCGAATCACCCGGTCAGCGATCGGCGCAATTGCCGCATTATGGGTGATGATGATCACCGTTTTACCGCGCTTACGGCAAACGTCCTGCAGCAGTTGCAACACTTGTTTACCGGTGGTGTAATCCAGCGCGCCAGTGGGTTCGTCGGCCAATAACAACTTAGGATTCTTGGCTAATGCTCGCGCGATCGCCACCCGCTGCTGTTCACCACCGGATAGCTGTGCCGGAAAATTCGCTAACCGCGCACCAAGTCCGACTTCCTGTAGCGTTTCTGCTGGATCCAAGGCGTCAGGAGCCACCGCGCTTGCCAGCTCCACATTTTCCAGTGCCGTCAAGTTAGGAATCAAATTATAAAATTGAAAGACAAAGCCAACGTCCGTCCGCCGGTACGCCGTTAATTGTTTTTCCGTAAACTGGGCAATATCGACGCCATCAATGATGATCTCGCCTTCAGTTGGCGTGTCCATCCCGCCAAGAATATTTAAAACCGTTGATTTCCCCGCACCACTAGGCCCCAGAATGATCGTCAGTTCGCCTTGCTTGATATCAAAGGTCAGATCATGATTGGCCACAATTTCGGTCTCACCCATCTGATAACGTTTGGATTCGTGCTTCACTTCTATATACGCCATAATTGCCTCCATGATTGCTGTATTATTGTTATTATATGGGTCACAAAAAGCGATTGCAATTAAGATTCCGCTTGGCGGCTGTTCTCGCCGGCCGTCTCAGCCCTCTACCGCAAAAAAAGGCCGCAACTATATTGTTCCCCGTGAAACATTGCTTTACCAAAAACACATAAAAACCCGCCATAACATATAGTCATGACGGGCTAAAAAGGAGTAAGGGTGTAGCCGTGATTGGGAGGTCACGACTACTTTTCTTTTACTTTGGAGGAGTAAAATGAAAAAATGTTAGCTTCAAGTTTGCACTTAAAACTGTTAGGGTTGTTAGGTTGTTTGGGAATACCAATAAGGTGGGTTCCTTATTGATATGACACTATCATAATCAATAAATGTGAAGAAAGTGTGAATTTTTATTTGCTAAAGGCTTAAGAATCACTAAAGTAAACGCTGTTACAACTTTTAGCCTAATTATGATAACTGATAGTTGCTATAAGTCGATAAGTTTGACATAATGTAAGCAATTACATTATGATAGTAGCGTGGCTTGCGCTCAGCTAGCCGTAATGTAGGATCTACATTCAGCAAAATTTAATTTATCGCGGGAAGGTCGTCTATTAATGAATCCGATTATGCATACTTATTTATTAGAGAATCATATTTCGTTAGCGGACGTCGCCCGCAGCGGCCACCTTGAATTGGCGGCGGTGGAAAATCTCTGCCGCGGTCCACTAGATCAACTGCCAATTTACTTACTCAAAGCGTTGGCCACCACGATCGAACAATCGACGGCGCAAACACTAGACGAGCTTTTAAAATTAGAACTGCAGCATACGGTTTTATTGCGCACTGACCTCGATCATTTAACAATCATGGACGTAGCTTTCGCCGATCAAGCTCGCTATGACCAGGCCCGTGACATGCTGCTAGCTTACATTCGCGCCGGCTTTTCACCGTCCGAACGTGATGTCAAAACGGTGCGCAGTGCCTTGCAACGCCAAATCAGTTAACGCATCATTTTACGCATGGTTGGTTGCCGCTTGTGACCCTTAGCGTGGCGACTTTTAACGTGAATATGTTGCCGCGGATCAACGATTTGAAAGTGGCGCATCTCACCGCGAAAAGGTTTGCCCAACGCTTTAATACGCACCCATTCCGACATTGCCGTCGCCATGGCCTGCGCCGTTTTAGCGCGCTCCGGTTGGCCTTCTTGCTGAGCTTCGTTGACCACACTGACGGTTAAATACGTGATCAGTTTTTGATTATATTGCAGCAACTCGTCAGTCAGCAGCGCATCCTTATATTGATTAAATAACTTCTCTACATAACGCATGGCGTCCTTGCTGTCCTGCGGTTGATAATAGCGTTCTTGTTTTGCCAAACTAAATCCTTCTCTCATGAAAATAAACGTACCCCTGCTTGGAGCACTGCGATAAGCACTAAAATAGCGGCCACCGCCAAATGCAGACGCTTATGCAGCACCATAATAGCGACAAATTCACGTAAAAATGCCGTTGGTAAAAAGTAATGGGCCGTCCGCGCCCCAATACCATTAGCGCGAAAACCAGCTTGGCGCGCTACTAAACCAGCCCGAAAAATATGATAGCCATTAGAAACAAAAATTGCCCGATAAGTACTGCCGTAACGCTGCTCGATCAGTTGCGCCGAATAGCGCATATTTTCCAGCGTATTGACCGAACGTGTCTCCACCGCTGTATCCGCCAACGGCACACCCAGTTCGGTCACCGCATAACGTTGCATCGCGACTGCTTCCGGCAACTTTTCATCCGCGCCTTGCCCGCCACTAAATACCAATAACGCTGCGGGGCCACCTTTGCCCTGTTGCTGCTGGTAGAAAGCTACCGCACGCTTGATGCGCCCAGCCAACAAACCGGAAACGCGCTCGCCATCGATCAAGCCTGCGCCTAGCACAACGATTGCTTGTTGCCGATAGCGCGGCCGATTCAGCTGATAGACCAGTGAGATCGTCAAATAATTCCAAACATTTAACAGCACATAGACCAATAAATTCGGCACAAAACTCAACAATAAAACCAACGGCGACGGAATCACGCCTTGCAGCACCAGCGCCTGCCAAACCACATAGCTACTAAGTGCTAATGCCAAAAGCAACCCAAGCAAATTGGCTAACGAGTGGCTTTCCCGCCGCCAAACTTGGCGGGCGTTATAGAATAGGAAAATAATCAACCCGTAAATTCCCAGCACCACCGCCACGAAAAAGCTGGCACCTAATAGTAGCACGGGGAACAGTAGCCAGATCTGGCCACTGACAAAGGCTGCGATCAGCAACCAGATCACTGCCACCAGCACAAAAACATTGAGCCAGATACCGTTACTTAAACGGCGCCGCTCATGGGCATAATTAACCCAGAAAACCAGCAATAACAGTAGCGTTAAGCCACCAGCAAGCCAAAATGTTGGATCCATCTGCTCCGCCCCCTACCCCGCATTTACCAATTTAATGGCACTACTTCACTAGCGCTTGGCCTGCATCTGAATCGCGAGTGACGATCTCGCCAGACCCTAGCACTAACAAATCTAATGCGCCGTCGTTTTTATGATCATCGCGCTGACCTTGGACAGCAAAATAGTGCTGGCCATCTTTTTCACCAGTAGCGCCAGCCTGCCAACTGATTTTACCTTGGTCGTCGGTTTCGCCGCGCTGTTGCTTGACCCAATCGACGGCTTGGACAGGTGAATTAATTTGGTTCTCACTGATCGAAGTCGCCGCTGCACTTACCGATTCGGCTTGGCTACTCATTGATTCAGCCTGTTTATCTAACTTATCTTGTGATTCTGACTCCGTTACTTCGCGTGATTCTGATTCCGCGATCGATTCTGACTCAGAGTCATCGCGGGCTTGATCTAATGAGCTTTCACGCTCATCAAGCGCGCTGGAACGACTTTCTAAGCGCGCTGAAGATGACGCCAATGCCGCCTTTTCTTTACGCACTTCATCTTGGCCGCAGCCGCTTAATAATCCAGTTACCAGTAGTAATGTAACTGCGAAAAACCAACGTGGCATTCTGGTAACCTCCTTTTATGATCAACTTTTTTTATTCTCTAAATAGAATAGCATACTACGACTGCTTTTTTCGCGAAATTTGCAGCCGTTGTGCCATCACCCAGGTCGTCATGGGCACCGTTAGGATCACACTGATCAGCGCTAGCAGCACCAGAATAATTTCTGCGTCCAGCACTTTATTATTGAGCAGTTCGCCCCAAGTGTAATTCAGATCGGCAAACCAGATGAATAAGCCGAGTAAGCCACCAAAAAATCCGAAAAACAAAGTATTGAACGTTGTGCCAATAATTTGCTGACCAACGTGCAGACCTGATTTAAATAAAGCGCGCCTACTGATGGTCGGATGTTGCTCGATCAACTCGCTTAAACCAGCAGCGATCGCCATTGCCGCTTCAGCGATCGCACCTAGCGTACTTAAAACTGCCGTTGCGATCGAAATTTGCACAAAATTAATGCCGACTAACAGCGACATCCCTTCCAGCTCATCACTATCTTCCATGCCAAACCCCTGCACTGCCGCCCAATGTTCGATCGGGACGATCAGCGCCAACAAAATCAACAACACTAAAACTGCAGCGAAGAACGCCGTTTGCGTAGTGCGTAAGTCATCTTGACCGACAAAAATAGTCAACGCCAACATTAGTATCCCGAGTATCAGTGTCACCATGATCGGCGAAAAATGTAAGGATACCAGAACAATTGCCAGAAATAAACAACCAAAATTCAGCCAAATGCTTAAAAAGGCCATCGCACCTTTGCGGCCGCCGACCAATATCATTACGGCTAATAATACCAAACTTAAGGCCATGATCGTACTCATTCGACTGCACCTGCCTTCGTCACCAATAACCGACTAGCCAGAAAGCTGACCACTGGAATTGCGAGCACAATACCAATACCGCTGATCAAGCTTTGCGCCATGCCTAAGGACATCGTCATCGAGAAAGTGTAGCCCCAGCTGTTGCCATTTTTCAGTAATAGTAAGGCGATCGGAAAGGTTTCAGCAATGAAGATCAGTAGTAGCACGTTGATCAGCGGGCCCATAATCGTGGTGCCTACTTGGCGGCCGGCTTGGAACAATTCGTGTGCGCTAATGCTCGGTTTATCCGTTTTTAGTTCAAACAGGGTGGCCACGATATCGGTGGATTCGTCCATGACTGCGCCTAGCGAGCCCAGCAAGGTTGCGGCTAGAAACAATGGCTGCGGCGCAACTTGGGTGACGTAAGCCATGGTTTCGTAATAGATGCCTTTATGTTGGGTCAGCGCCAACACAAGCGCGCTTAATCCCAGCGACAGCGCAGTTCCACTGATAGTAGCGACAAAGGTGATCACCATTTGTTTGGTTGGTCCTAAAATCAGCCATAACGTCAACAACGCAAACACTAACGCCAACCCACCAAATAGCCATAAAAAGCCGTCACTGCGGCGGGCCATATTTAATTCGATCGCTAGGAAAAATACGACTAGGTTCAGCGCCACGCTAAGTAACGCCATTAACCCAGCCCGATGGAGCAGCAAAACTAGCAAGAATACGGCCAGCCACAGTAAGGTGACCAGCACCGTATCGCGTTTCAGGCCCTTGATCAAAATCGTCTGCTTGGTCATGCTGATAAAAACTTGATCGCCGACCCGATATTTTTGGTCAAAAGCTCCAGAAGTCGTATAACTATTTTTCACCTGAACGCTGTGCCCACGCCGGCTACCATTTAGCATACGGCCAGTTAATTGCTGGGTATACTGATGATCGCGGTTATTGAATTCATCCTGGGTTTTGCTAGTTTGGGTAACACGACTGGCGATCACCTGCATCACCGGCTGGCTGTAAAGCGGCGCGGCGTACCGCGTACCGATCACTAATAGTAAGCCACCAACGAATATAACCAGTGGCCCCCACCAGCGCCGTAAGTATTTGCCCATGTTATCATCTCTTATCGTTAATTTACACCCTAGTCTAGCATACCGAAGTTACAATTAAATTAAGTTCGAAAAAAGGAGTTGAACCATTAAGTTTGAGTTCAGGCTGAAATTCAGCTAAATACAGAGTTAGTTTGCCTCCATTCCGTCGTGGCAGTTTTAAAATAGAAATATCTGAACTCAAAAATACCGGCAATACAGTTAGAAAACTGCGTTGCCGGTATTCTCGTTCCGATTACGACTAGCTTTGCCACTTAAACAATCAATAATTGAACGCTCAACTATGGCCTGCTGGAATGAAGGCGCCAGTGGACCACTGTCGCTCGTTCTTAATAACTGAATTAACAAGTATCAGATACTAGTATTTATTCGCAAAACAGTACTTGCTTTCCGTTGTCGATTGAACTAAGGCGAAAACCGCCAAGTTCAAGTCGCAGATGTGTCGATAGTTCTTGATGGCGGGTTATGCCATTTAGAACTATGCGTGGCTGGCGAGATCCATTTTTCCACCCGCTTTTGGGTTTATCTAGGAAAAATTAGCTCGCCAACACGCCCACTCGTTCCGTCCACTGGCGCCGGAATGGAAGCTAATCAATTCTGTACCTAACTAAACTTCAGCAAGAACCGCTAAGTTCAGGTTCAGCTCCCTATAATTTTTACTTCAGCTGTAATTGGTACGCGTAACGTGGTTCTTTTGGTTCGTGCATGTAGATAATACCACGATACTCGAAGCCGTTTTGCTTGATCACGTGCTGCATGCCGACGTTTTCCGGATGCGTATCGATGCGCACATCGGCGTAACCCAGTTGTAGCGACAAGGTCAATAAATTAGTGATCAGCGTTTCTGACAAATGTTGGCCGCGGTAACCGGCAGCAACCGCGATGCGATGAATTGACGTATAAGTCGCTTCAGCCGCACCACGCCAAGTACCTTGCTCGATCACTTTATAGTTGTCATCGATGCCGCGTTGCAAAGTAGCCGTGCCCACGATGACATCATCGCGGATCAATACATAATTTAACCCCGCAGCAACATCGGCCGTCATATCGCTTTGTTCAGGATAGCCGTGCTGCCACTGATCAACATTTTGTTGCTTTAAGTATGCTTTCGCTTCATTTATAATTTTCATAATGACGGGTAGATCGGCGGTTCTTGCTTGTCGTAAATAAGTTGTTGTCATAATGTAGGTCCCCTGTTCAATATTAGAATTTTCGTTTAACGCTACGCCACTAGGGTTTATCGTTAAGCTAGCGCGTGACTGAAAAGTCACTTTCGATCGAGCTTGCGGTTAAATTAGTTAGCGGTTTGCGCCAACTAATTTTACGCATTTAGCTATTATCAACATTTAGCAAGCAAATTTCAAGCAAAAAGTTCTATTTCTTATTAAGATTATAAGTGACTCTCAGTAAAAATTAATTTTAGGTGGCGACGTCCATTATGCAGGTCGGCTATATCGATTCATTTTATGATTTACCGCAACTTGATCACTCCGTGCGCTTCCCTTGGCGTGCCTATTATCCAGCCCAAAAAGCTGGTATGCAGGCACCAATAATGACCGGCAAATTTCCACTGATTTTAGCATTAAATCTAACTAATACTAGTAGCCAAGCTTTAGCAGCGGCGGGCAATATTGTCTGTCAGTTACAGTTTCCAAATCGGACCGCGGTAACGCCGACTGATTATCCGCAATGGTTAACCACCCATCAGCCGCTCGTTGCCGCCAACAAACAAGCCGTTAAGCAAAGTTTACTAGTGGTGGAACGGCTACTGGCGCCGCGCCAAATCAATAGCGCTCATTTGCAAGCTCATATTCTGTTAACTCAAGTCGGCGCCTGCGGTCAAGGTTTTGGCGGTAGCGTCGCCTTAGAATTATTGCGCCGCTCGCATTTGATCACCGCCGCCAGCGCCACCACTAATTTTTTAGCCAGCCAGAAGTGGAACAGTCCCTGCGCTAAGCCACAATTATTGCTGCAAACGGTGGCTGCAGCTGGACTGACACCGATTTTCAAGCGCGCTAGAAAGCGCGCTTATCTTTATACAAGTCCGCAACCGCTATCTGCTGAAACTCAGGCCCAGCTAAACGCCGACTTTTTCGCAACTAGCTTTGCGCAACGCCGATTTAGCCCACCAGCAAAAGTAAATTGGCTATGTAAATCGTGAGCGTTAGTTCAGTACCCGTGTTAGACTTGAAGCATCGAGCAGCTTAATTTTGCAGTAGAGGAGGAATTCTATGTCCGTTGACGAACAGTATCAAATTCACTTACAACAACTGAAACACAAGTCACCTGGTTTTGTGGAAACAATTTATGCATTAGGCAATGGCCATTTAGGCGTCCGCGCCAGTAATCCACTACAGGGCAACTCGCCGGCTTATCCCGGGACCCCAGGGCTATTAGTTAACGGCTTTTATGATTTAAGCCCGATCCAATATGGCGAAGCTTATTTCGGCTATGCCCACAATAATCAGACGATCTGCGAACTACCAGATCCACGCTACCTAATTTTTAGCGTCGACGGTGTTCGCTCTGATCAAACGGCTTATCAAGTTGAAATGATCGACAAAACTTGGGACATGGCCAGTGGCTTGTTGCTGGAAACTTTCCACGTCACCATGCCTACGGCTAAGAAATTCGCGTTGACCATGGAATCTTTTGCTTCGCAGGCTGATCGCCATTTGTACGTCGTTCGCTATGATGTCCGCGCCTTAAACTTTAGCGGCCCGCTCACCATTATTAAGCAGCACGACTACGTTGATCAGCAGATCCCCCGCGGCGCTGAAGACGTACGGCGCGCCCAACGCGGTAACACGCTGATTCAAACCTATCTGCCATCAACTGCGCCAACGATGCAATTTAGTACCCAAAAAAGTCAGTTAGGCTTATTAATGACCATGGAATACCTCGGTAGCGATCCGCGCGTCCAATTGAACGCACACGCCAACGTACCGAATTATGAAATTCAGCTTGAGCTAACGCCTGACCGAAGCGCCCAATTTACCTTTGGTTATTCACTAGGCGAGATCCACAACTTATTAGCCTTTAAATTGAACCAAACACACTACATTGACAAATCTCTAGCGCGCTTGAAAAATCGAACTTTCTCTGATCTATTTACGGCTTCAGCGGCACGGACCCAGCAATTTTGGCAGGACAGCGATGTTATTATTGAAGGCGATCCGATCCTGCAAAAGGGGATCCGCTTCAATTTGTATCATCTTTATCAAGCAGCTGGCCGTGATCACCGCACTGATATCCCAGCGAAGGGCCTAACGGGTTCCGGCTACGAAGGCCACTATTTCTGGGATACGGAAATGTATATGCTACCGTTTTTCATTTATACGCAGCCGAAAATTGCCAAAGCGTTACTCAGTTACCGCTACGCCACGTTGGGGGCAGCCGGTCAGCGCGCTCGAGAAATGGCGATCAAGTCTGGCGCCCTCTTTCCCTGGCGCACGATCAATGGTGAAGAAGCCAGCGCCTATTTCCCAGCTGGCACCGCTCAGGTCCACATCAACGCGGACATTGCCTACGCCACCGACCAATATATTCGTGCCACTAACGATACTGATTTCTTGATCAGCGCCGGCTTTGAATTAATTCTAGAGACAGCGCGCTTTTGGCTGGCGTACGGTAATTATGGCGAGCACGGCCCCCAAGCTGGCCATTTCGTGATCAATCGTGTCACTGGGCCTGACGAGTATACGGCGTTGATCGACAACAATTACTACACCAACCGAATGGCGCAGCACAACATGCGTTTAGCCGTTAAATACGCGGTCAAACTGCAGCAGTTAGCGCCGGATAAATTAACTGAATTGGCAGTCACCGACGAAGAGATCGCTAACTTTAAGCAAGCCGCCGCCGATATGTACCTGCCTTATGACGAAAAGCACCAAATTAAGTTACAGGACGATAATGCGCTAAATCGACCACGCTTTGATATTGAAAATGAGCCTGCCGCCAACTTCCCATTGTTACTTCATTATCATCCCCTGGTCCTTTACCGTTATCAGGTCAATAAGCAAGCTGACACTTTGATGAGTGACTTTTTGTTCCCATTGGATCAAGATCAAGCTCAATTACGCCGTGATTATAATTATTACGAAGGCATCACCACTCATGATTCATCGCTATCGCGGGCGATTTTCAGCATTTTAGCCAATCGGATCGATGACTCGAAAAAAGCCCAAGCTTACTTCATGGACACGGCCTTGACTGACTTAACCGATCTGCAAGGCAACTCTGAAGATGGCATCCACGCCGCTAACATGGGGGGCAGCTGGTTGTCACTAGTTTATGGTTTTGCCGGTATGCACTTTGGCATGGAAGGCTTAACTTTTGCCCCACAATTGCCGGCTAGCTGGTTCCGGCTCAGCTTTAAAATTAAATACCGCAACCGCCAGCTCGATGTCGATATCAATCAAGAAACGGCCCGCTTCATCTTATTAAGCGGCGCGCCGCTAACCATTTACTGTCAACAACAAGCCTGTGACTTAAGTCAGGACATGCCAGTTACCGTGCCACTTAAAAACGCCTAAAAGTTGCTAAATAAAAATTTGCGTTCTAATATTATTAGTAGCGGGTGTTCGTTTTATCACATAGAACTTTATTCATGTGACAACCAGCGGACACCTTTTTGTTGAACACGTAGGCCAGGTTTTGGCCGCATATTATTGGAAGGATAGTGGATATTGTGAAAGTTATTTCATTACGGGTCACTGATGATGCAATCGTGCTGGCCTATGAACGGGCCAGCCACCAACGCCAACAAAGCGTGATCGCCTATGATCCGCGCCAAAGTATTGGTGACAACTTAGAAAAAATTCGCGAACGACTTGTTGGCATTAATTTCGATGTCGCCGTGATCGAAAATCCATTAGCCTATGAATTTTCCGATACGATCGTCGGGATCAACCATCAGCGGATCGATATTGGATTGGCCTTGACCAATATGCTCAACGTGCCTGTCGTTAGCCAGCAAACTGTGAAAACATTAGGCTTAACCAAAGCCGCCGCGCGTAAACAAACCTATAATCAGTGGCATTTGGATTATTACGGTCAATACACCGGCAAACGTAATTATGGTCAAGAATCGATGTTAACACTGGGTAATGGCTTTTTCGGCTTGCGCGGTAGCTACGTTGAAGCTAAAGCCGATGACAACAACTATCCCGGGACTTATGTTGCCGGCTTTTACAATCAATTGACCACCAAAATCAATGACCGTGATGTCGTTAATGAAGATCTGGTCAACTTGCCGAATGCACAGTATTTAACTTTTAGCGTCGATCACCAAACCCCCTTTACCATCAAAAAGGAAAATATTCAGGATATTTACCGTAGTCTCGACCTGCAAACAGGTGAGTTGCGGACGACGATGCTAGTTCAATTAGCGACTGGCCACGCACTTAGAGTAGTGACCACCAAGGTTGCCGACATGCACAATTGGCATCAGTATGCGTTGCGTTACCAATTAACGCCGCTGAATTTTTCCGGTAGCCTGCAAATTTATTCTGAGATCGATGGCAGTGTGATCAATAGCAACGTTGAACGTTACCGCAACCTGAATTCACGCCATATTGACGTCACAGAAATGAGCACCGCCGGTCAGGAAGCCTACCTCGCCGGCCAAACGAAACAATCAAAAATTAAATTCGTCGTTGGCAGCAAATTAGTCAGTTGCAATGATAGCGCGGCTAAACAAACAACGCACAACCAACCAGATATCATTAGACAAGAATTATCGCTTGATGTGACCCAGAATCAGTCGTATACCTTTGAGAAAAACGTGGCGATCTTCACTAGTTTAGAAACGCCGGAAGCGGACTTAATGAACGCCACCACCACAGAGTTACACCAAGCCTCCTTTAGCGCCAGCGAACAGCACAGCGACGACTTTTGGCAGGATATTTGGCGCAACGCTGATATTCAAATCGAAGGCGATCTAACCAGTCAGAAGCTGACTCGGGTCAACATTTTCCATACTTTCGTGTCGGCCACTGAAGTTGCGAATCAGCATTTGGATGCATCGATCGGCGCCCGCGGCTTACACGGTGAAGCCTACCGCGGCCACGTTTTCTGGGATGAAATGTTTGTTATCCCCTTCTATACCCTGCACTATCCTAAGTTAGCCCGCCAACTACTGATGTACCGTTATCACCGCCTAGAAGCAGCGAAAAAGTATGCCGCTAGTGAAGGCTATCAAGGCGCTATGTTCCCGTGGCAATCAGGGCAAGACGGCGATGAACAGTCGCAATTTGTCCATCTAAATCCACTGACGCAGCAATGGGATCCTGACAACAGCCGCCTACAGCGCCACGTTTCCTTAGCTGTTGCCTACAACGTTTGGACTTATTATCATTTAGCCAACGACCGTGAATTCATGCAAAGTTACGGCATTCAAATGTTGCTGGATATCGCCCGCTTCTGGATCAGCAAGGCTGAATATAATCCAACCACCAAGCGCTACGATATCAAAAAAGTAATGGGCCCAGATGAATTCCACGAAGGCTACCCCAATAGTGACGAAGAAGGCTTGACCAACAATGCTTACACTAATATTATGGTCAGCTGGCTATTTGAAACTATTGATTATCTGCGCGGCAATGTGGTGCCTGAAGCCGCGTTCACTAAGGCTTTACAACAAGCCGGCATCAATGACACCTTGTACAAAAAAATGGCCAACATTGGCCACCGCTTAACCTTAGAGGTTGATTCGGCGGGCGTGATTGGTCAATTTGAAGGCTACTTCAAGCTACCATCGTTGAACTTTGAAAACTATCGCAAAAAGTACGGCGATATTTCACGGATGGATCGCATTTTGAAGGCTGAGGGCCACACACCTGATGCCTATCAAGTCGCTAAGCAAGCCGATGCACTGATGGCTTTTTACAACTTCGACTTGACCCACGTCAATCAAATTCTGAAACAAATGGGCTACGACTTACCGGCTGGCTTCTTGACTCGCAATATCGAGTATTACCTCGATCGAACGACGCACGGCTCAACCTTATCGCGGATCGTTTACGCCGTCTTAACCTTAGTCGATGGCAATATGGATCAATCGTGGCACCTATTTTCCCAAGCACTGCTGTCGGATTACTACGATATTCAAGGTGGCACCACTGCCGAAGGGATCCATCTCGGCGTCATGGCGGCAACGCTAATGCTGGAAACGCGTAACTATGCCGGCGTCGACGAATTAACCGACATCGTCACGATCGCGCCTAACCTACCGGCACATTGGCGTAGCATCGCCTTTCGCCAATATTTCCGCGGCACGCAGTACCATTTCCAGATCACGCAAAAAGCGATCACCGTCACAGCCGACCAAACAGCGAAAATTCACGTGGCCGATCACGAACTATTGCTGACCGCAAACAAACCGCTCACAGTGGATTACCAAGGTCAGCCACTAACCGCGATCGCAAAAGCTAACTAATAGGAGGAAAACGACATGGTAAAATTTACAGATATTAAAGGCTTCGTATTTGATTTAGACGGTGTTATCACGGATACTTCCCGCTACCACGCGCAAGCTTGGGGTCAATTAGCTGATAAATTAGGCGTCGAATATCCCGGACTTGGCGACGCTGTCAAAGGAATCAGCCGGATGGACGCGCTAGAAATGATCCTGAAAAAAGGTGGCTTAGCCGGTAATTATTCCGCCGCTGAAAAGGAAGCCTTAGCCGCCGAAAAAAATGCGAATTATGTCCAGTTGATCCAAAATATGAGTGCTAAGGATATTTTGCCAGGAATGGCTGACTTTCTCGCCGACCTCAAGGCTAAAGGTTACGGTATTTCCTTAGCGTCAGCCTCGAAAAACGCCCCAACGATCTTAGCTAAGATCGGGCTTAGCGATTATTTCACTAAGGCGGTTGACCCAGCCACCTTACAATACGGTAAGCCTGATCCCGAGATCTTCGTTAAGGCCGCACAGCTGCTCGACCTAATGCCAGCCCAATGTATCGGGCTCGAAGACGCTGCCGCTGGGATCGCCGGCATCAACGCCGCTGGTGAAACTTCCGTTGGGATCGGCGACGCTGAACTGTTACATGACGCAGCCATTAATTTCACCGAAACCAGCCAAGTGACCTTAGCAAATATCGAAAAAGCAATGAACGACTAAAAAAGCGTGACATAAAACTTTTAGCTCCTGAGCATTAACCTGCTACTTCGTAATTATGGGGATCTATTAGCAATGTGCGTTAGCTTCCGTTTCGGCAGGCAATAGTTGAACGTTCAATTATTGCTTGTTTAACAATTATGAAGCACTTCGCAGCTAGAAAAAGGCGCTTTCTGTAGTTTGGCTGTTTTATATTAACTCGTGAGCAGATTTAGTTTGGTTCCATTTCGGCGCTGGCGTATGGAACGCGTGGCGCGTTGGCAAGCTAATTTTCTTTCCAATTAAACCCAATCGGAAAAGAAAATGGATCTTGTCAATCGCGCATGGTACTAGGCGACCATAATTCGGTCACCAAATACCATCGACACAGCTGATACGCCAGCGCCTCCATTTCACCTTGGCAGCGCTAGATCACTATTTCATGGATTGGGTTAAACATTTAGTTAGCTCAATTAGGATTAACCGACAGTTGTTAGAGGCTCGTAGTTTTCAAGTAGATTATATGCGCATAGAAACACCGGCAAAACAGCTTTTAACTGTTTTACCGGTGTTTTCGTATTCTGATCATCACTAAGTTTGCCACTTAAACAGCCGATAATTAAACGCTCAACCGTTGCCTGCTGGAATGGAGGCGCCAGTGGACCAGATGTGTCGATAGTTCTTGATGGCGGGTTGTGCCATTTAGAACTATGCGTGGCTGGCGAGATCCATTTTTCCGTCCGCTTTTGGGTTTATCTAGGAAAAATTAGCTCGCCAACGCGCCACTCGTTCCGTCCACTGGCGCCGGAATGAAAGCTAACTAATTCTGCCTACAGCCAAACTTCAGAAAGAACCCAGAAAAACTACATTATCGGTATTTTTTGGTATAACTCATTTACTATAAATCCTTTAATAAATCAGTAAAAACAGCATTGGTATCACGCGTTGGTTCTTTTTCAGCTGCTTTTAGGTCCTTCAGTAGCGCAAGGCTAGCTTGAAAACGATCGTAAGCCTCTAAATTAACTACTGCGTATTTACCATAACCATTTTTCGTTAAAATTACTGGTTGATCGAGTGTGACTTCGGCTAATAATTGCTTGTAGTTTCTTAATTCTGAAACAGGTTTATTGTTCAGCATTTTTTTCGCCTCCACTATCCCGGCAATTCTAATTTCCCACAGCCTTGCTGCCGGTGTTCATCCGAATTAAATAAGTGAGCCCAAATGATGCGATCAAGAAGACAGTCACCACCAGATAAGGATAGTGATAATTCATATCCAGCAGCGCGCCGGACATGATCGGGCCGATGACGTTACCGACACTGGTCAGCGACATATTCAAGCCGTTGATCAAGCCTTGGTTACCGGAACTAGCTTTGGTCAACAAAGTGGTGATCGCTGGCCGTAGCAAGTCAAACGCGGTGAAGACGATCAAGGTCGCCACTACGACTTCCCATTTGCTATGAGCTAAAATGATCCAGATCGTGCCGACAAAACTGAAAAAGAAACAGTAGCGGATCACGCGGGTTTCATTGAATCTGATGACTAAACGATCGAATAACGCGACCTGCATGAATAGCGAGATCAAGCCATTCAGCGTCAGAACTAACGCGATGTTGCCCAACGTGAAATGGAACACTTCGTTGACGTAAATGCTGTAAATACTTTCAAAGCCTTGGAGGCCAAAAGAAGAGACTAAGATCATCACGAACAGCAGGATCACTGATTTAGTCATGAACGCCCGCATATTGCCTTTAGCTGGTGCTCCTGATTTAGCAACCGTCACGTCGTCAGCCAACAATTCTTCTTCCTTGGGCAACAGCAGCAGCAAGGCGATCGTACTTAGCAAGCCTAGCACCGCCGCGCTCCAGAATGGCGCCTTATAGTCGATGTTCGCCAGCAAGCCACCTAGTCCTGGCCCCAGGATCAAACCGCCACTGAACGCGGCTGACAGCCAGCCGATCACCTTGGCGCGTTGGCTGCGCGTAGTGATATCGGCGGCCATTGCCATTGCGGTCGGTGCCACCATCGCCGCCGACAAGCCACCGACGAGCCGCGAAATATTGAACATGTACAATTCATTGGTCAACGCAAATAAGGCTTCCGATACCATAAAAAGGAATAAACCGGCGGCCAATACTGGCTTACGGCCGATGCGATCAGATACGCGCCCAATGATCGGCGAGGCCACAAATTGCGCAAACGCAAACAGCGCGCTCATGATCCCCATATCCGTTGCGCTTAAATGTAGTTCATTTTTGATGAATGGCATTACTGGAATCACTAACCCAATGCCTAAACAAACCAAAAACTCACTAAAAATCAAAATAAGAATCGCTCGTTTTGCTTTCGTTGTCACCTTGACCACGCTCCTTTTTATTAGAGTGTCAAAAAAAGACGCTTAGATTCTGGAATATAGCCTAACTGGGCAATAGTGAATCGTTTGACCAGTGTAGCTATATGGAATGATCTGTCTTTTTTTGCACGTTTACGCTAACCGCGCCGCACTTTCCCAACGCAGCTTAAATTAGTTTCAAATCACGTTCACTATTTGACGCAATCTTGTCCAGTATACCGGTAAGCACGAAGACTTGGCAAGCGAACTGTTCGCAACAAAAAAGTGTGCCCAGCAGCAGTTAACCCCGCCCTTGGGCACACATCTAGATCAGTTATTAAAAAATAACGCCGCTTTCCAGCATGATATTACTGTAAGGCGAGCATTCGCCGGTTCGGATAAATGCTTTATTATTCGCCTTACCCAAAGCTTGCTTCATTTCAGCGTGCGGCATATAAGTTACCGGTACAGTCGGTAATAAAGCCTTGATCGCCGCCGCTTGCTGGGGATTTTCTTTTTTAATTTCTTCGGCCAGGTAGAGGCGTTGGACTTCTAATTCGGTTAAAACATTCTGCAAAACGTCAATAAATTTGGGTTCGCCCATGGTGACGCACAAATCGATTTTTTTGCAGTTCGGCGGTACTGGCATCCCGGCATCACCGATCGAGATCGTATCAAAATGGCCCATATCGGCTAAAACGCCGGCGATCTGCGAATTGAATACACCTGATTTTTTCATAATTAAGTTTCCTCCTTAAAATTAGAGTATGTTTACGCTAGGACCGCGGCGACTTCGGCTTTTAATGGAATCGAATCCATGGCGCCGGCACGTTGTACCGTCAATGACGATGCGACGTTGGCAAATTCAATCGCGGCTTCGATATTGCTCATATCTGGCTGCAATTGTGCGGCCATTGCGCCGATAAAAGTGTCACCCGCTGCTGTTGTGTCTGTCGGGTGGACCACGTTATGGGCGGCAACCACGCCGGTGCGGCCAGCAACGTTATAATAAACGCCGCGTGCGCCAAGTGTGATCAACGTATTTTTCACGCCTTTCGCTGCGAATACAGCCGCGATGGCAGCGAAGTCAGCCGTAGTATCCACTGGTAATCCAGTTAAGCGCAACGCTTCGGTTTCATTCGGCGCGATCACATCAGTGAGTTGCAACAATTCAGCGGGCACCGAATTATTCGCCGGTGCTGGATTAAGGATCGTTACCACGCCTGCTGCGCGCGCAATTTTAAACGCAGCAATAATTGGTTCAAAATTAGTTTCCAATTGTGCGATCAAAATATCACTTTGGCGAATTTGTGCGGCTACTGCTTCAATTGCGGCCACACTGACCTGCCGATTTGCGCCGCCTTCGACCATGATCGTATTGTGTCCGTCTGGCTCCAAAACGATAAAGGCCTGGCCGGTATTTTGCTCAGCTAAAACGCTGATCGCACTGGTATCGATGCCTTCGCGCTGACATTTATCGCGTAACATTTTACCGGCATCATCTGCGCCCGTCGCACCAATAAAATGGACTTGTGCGCCTAAACGTTGGGCCGCCACTGCTTGGTTGGCGCCTTTACCGCCAGCTGCGTGTGAACTAGCTTGGCTTAGGCTCATCGTTTCGCCTTGTGCTGGCATATGTGCCAGTGGAATATGAATATCTAAATTTAAACTGCCAAGGACTGTAATTTGTTTTGCCATGAGTTTTAGCTCCTTATTGTTTAAGTAAATCGTTTTACTAAAATACTAACGGTTGCCCGCTTATTTAGTTGATCCGCGCTGAATTAATTTAACATCATTAATAATGACTTGCCGCAAACGAGTTGGATCTTCCAATCGTTCTTTCAATAATTCAGCTGCTTTATGGCCCATTGTCGTAATTGGTTGGTGGATCGTGGTCAAATTAAGGTATTCCGCATAATCGGTATCATCATAACCCATCAGCTTAACCGTTGCCGGGATCTGCTTATGTGCCTGCTGGATCGCTTTAGTTATGCCGATCGCGACTTCATCATCCACTGCCCAAATCGTTAATGCCGACACGCCAGCGAAATCCGCCATGATTTGTTTGCCCACGGCGGTTCCGGCTAATTTTGTCAGATCCGCCACCTGATAATCGTAGATGGCGGCGGCAGGGATCTGATGCTGCGCCAAACCTGCCCGTACCGCTGCGATCCGCGTTTGAATATTGCTGGACTGCTGTTGCGGCACCACTAAAATAATTGGCCCTTGCTTGACCGCCGCTAAATGTTCCGCCACCAAATGGCCACCTTGTTGCTCATTGACAATGATCTGATCGCCGACTTCATCGCCTTCATTTTGATCAAGCAACACGTAAGGAATGTGCATCCGCTGTAATTTTTGCAACAACGGATCTTGGCTATCAAGTTGGGTCGCAATAATAAAACCGTCCACCGAGCGCTGGATCAAATGTTCCAAGTAACGGTGGGCCTTGCGTTGGTCGCTGTCTGTGCTGACCAAAATCGCATCGATCGCCTCATTATAGATATAATCCTGAATACCCCGAAATAAATTACCGAAAAAAGGATTCTGAATTTGCGGCACTAACACGCCAATTGTGCGCTGTTGGGTTGCTAGCCGAGTATTACGTGCTGAAAAGTTGGCCACATAACCGAGTTCCTCAGCTGCCGCTTGCACCAAGCGCTGCGTTTCCGGGGGAAAGCGCTGGCCTTTGTGATTTAAAATTTGTGACACAGTGGTGATCGAAAACCCCGCTTTTCGCGAGACATCCTTAATTGTTGGCTTATTATTTTGATTCATGGCTACCATCCTCGTGTTCTCTTTGCCTTAAGCTTATGCTATTTAAGGCTGAGACTCAACGCTATTATTAAACATTGGCAATAATAACGCCACCTAAAATGACTAAGATAACGCCGCAAATCATGCCCCACTTTTCACGGTGCGTTTTACTTTCATGCAATAACCAAACGCCACCGACTGCGGCCACCGCGGAACTCATTTGTGACATGGTATAGGCCGTCGCCAAACCTAGCGCGGACATTGAGGCGATCAGCATGCATAAATTACCTAACGCCCAAGCGAGTCCGGTGAGCGTATTTTTAAGCGTATATTTATGCTTATAATCGCCGACTTCTTTGGCGACCAAGCGGGCAAATAATAACCCGGCCAGCACCATGCCAATTGCTTCCGGCAACAACAACCCCCAACTCATTTGCGCCTGTAAGGTTGCGGCGTCAACTTGCCCGAGCTGTGCGTGCTGATAAAACTTAGGAATTGTCGAATAAACGCCAAAACCCAGTGTAGACAAAGCTAACGCACGCCAACCGGCAGCAGTATTGCCGCTTTGTTCAGGTCCGCGGACTTGGCGATCCCGGAAGGAAACGAACAAGCCACCAATTGCAACTAACACAACTGCGATAATGCCCCACATCACTTTTTGCGGAGTATGCCATTCTTGAAAGAACAAAGCGGCTACTGCAGCGTTTACAATTAGTTGCATCGCACACGATAACGGATAAGCTTTGGAAACGCCCATATCGCGTAGCGCGTTGAATTGTTGGAAGTTTCCCCAAGTCCAGCACGCGCCTGCCGCAATACCGACCCACCAAACACGACCAGGAATGGCCACGTGATGGACGACCATCAATATTAAAGCAAAAATCAAAGCGCCGTAGGTAATTCCCAGCGTTTGTTTAGCTGGCGATCCGCCTAATTTAGTTGAAATAACACCCTGGTTACCCCACATTAACGCAGGCACCAACGCGACCAAAATCATCAGCATTTATACTCAACCTCCTATAAATAATAGTTTAAGTAAAACGTTTTACTAGAATGACGCCAGTATAGCACAGGTTAGGAATCGCTTACAACCATTTCTCAAAAAAAGTTTTAAAGCGGTTAACCAGCGCCACCACTTGTTTCCCTCGCGCTTTCATTTTATGGCATATATGGTGTCCTGTTAAAAATCATGCTACTATATAATGTATTCACTTGAACGGAGGCACTATATATGCAAATGACAGCAACGCCAATTAAAATTGGTTTAACTAACGACTTTATTGAACAAACGAAACAAGCTATTCAGCCACATTGGGGCAAATTAGGCTGGGTTACATATAAGCGTACTTATGCACGCTGGATTCCGGAACAAAATCGGACTGAGGAATGGTTTGAAACGGTTAAACGTGTGGTCGAAGGCAATGTCAATCTCGATCCGCGGCTACAAAGTGGTGCTACGACACCCGAATTATTCGAAGAGCTAACCACTGAAGCGCAACAACTTTATCGCCTGATCTATGGTTTAGGCGCCACACCTTCTGGCCGCAATTTGTGGATCTCCGGAACTGAGTACCAGAAGCGCAACGGTGACGCTTTGAATAATTGTTGGTTCATCGCGATCCGGCCACAAGCCTATGGTCATAGCCATATCGTGCCTGACTATTTAGATCCTGAGCAGCCCGCTGTTTCAATGCCATTTTCATTTATGTTCGATCAGTTGATGAAAGGCGGCGGCGTTGGTTTCTCCGTTGTGCCAACTAATATCAGCCAGTTACCGCCAGTCGCCGCTAATATTAAGCTCAATATTTTGATCGGCAAAGAAAGTAGCTCCTACGCTGACGCCTTGGCTTTAGGCGCCGTTGACCGTGATCAATGGTTAGCCGAAAATAAGGCTGCGGATAGCTTATATTATGAATTACCCGACACCCGCGAAGGCTGGGTCCTAGCTAACGCCCACATGATCGATGCGCATTTTACAGCGACCAACCCGACCCAAGTGCAACAAGTGACCTTAGATATAACTCAAATTCGACCTAAAAACGCGCGGATCCATGGTTTCGGCGGAACGGCTTCTGGACCCATGCCATTGATCAGTATGTTATTCGACAGTAACGCTGTTTTAAATGAAGCTGCTGGCCGCCAATTAACTAGCGTTGAATGCACTGATCTGGGCAACATGATCGGTAAGGCAGTGGTCGCCGGCAACGTTCGCCGTTCAGCTGAACTAGCGTTAGGCGGCGCTGCAGACGAGGATTTCATCACGATGAAACAAGACCAAAAAAAGCTCTACCACCATCGTTGGGCATCCAATAATAGTATTGCGGTTGACTCAAGTTTCACTGATTATGCGCCAGTTGCTGATTCCATTTTGCATAACGGCGAGCCCGGCATCGTTAATTTAGAACTCTCAAAAAATTACGGTCGAATCATCGATGGGCGCCAAGAAGGCATTGATGGTAGCGTTGAGGGCACCAATCCTTGCGGCGAAATTTCGCTGAGTAACGGTGAACCTTGTAATTTATTTGAAGTGTTCCCCGCGGTCGCCGAAGAACAAGGCTGGCAGCTTGAGAACGCCTTTGCACTAGGCACCCGCTACACTAAACGGATCACGTTCAGTCATTATGACTGGGAAGTTTCGCAGAAAATGATCGCCCAAAATCGCCGCATCGGTATTTCCATGTCGGGGATTCAAGATTGGATCCTTGACGAATTTGGTCAGCGCGTGGTCACTGACTTCACACCTAGCGTTGATCCTAAATCTGGCGAAACGATCCAGAAGCCAGTTTATGATCCTAAAGCTGTTCAGCGCTTCACTGCTTTGTATCAGGCGATCGTTAAAGCTGATCAGGATTACTCTGCCACGCTTGGTTGCCAACCATCGATCAAGCACACGACCGTTAAACCATCGGGCACAGTCGCTAAATTAGCTGGGGTTTCCGAAGGGATGCATTTCCATTAT
Organism: Loigolactobacillus zhaoyuanensis; assembly: GCF_003946385.1. Taxonomy (GTDB): domain Bacteria; phylum Bacillota; class Bacilli; order Lactobacillales; family Lactobacillaceae; genus Loigolactobacillus; species Loigolactobacillus zhaoyuanensis. The sequence goes on along the minus strand of NZ_RHOE01000025.1, from coordinate 9,382 downwards.
GCTGGCTACTTGATCCAGCGGATTCGTTTCCAAGATAGTGATCCTTTGTTACCGGCCTTGAAAGCTTGCGGCTACCATATCGAACCTGATGTTTATACTGATAGTACGATGTGTGTCGAATTTCCAGTTAAGGCCGCTAACGCTGATAACCCGAACTTTGCTTCGGCCGGCAGCGTTTCGGTCGCTGAACAATTCGCCACTCAAGCTTTCTTGCAAACTTATTGGTCGGACAACGCCGTTAGCTGTACAGCAACGTTCCAGCCTAGCGAAGCTGATCAATTAGCACCGTTACTCAAGCAATACCGGCATACGACTAAGTCAACCTCAATGTTGCCTTATAGCGGCGCTGACTTTAAACAAGCCCCTAAGGAACCAATTGATGCAGCAACTTACACCGCACGCTGCGCTGAGATCAGCGGTAACGTTGAAGCAGTCTTCGCGCACCAAAATCAGCAAGAACAAAAAGATCAAGTATTAGTCGATCAAACTGATTGTGAAAGTGGCGCCTGCCCCGTTAGATAACAAAATACCCCACGATTTGTGGGGTATTTTTGCGCACTTATTTAAATTCAAGCGCGCTTGAATCCGCGCTTAACATTACTTGATAGCTATTTATGCCACTTCTAACGCATATTTAAAGATCGACGTGATGCTTCAATTGTGGGAAAACATGGACGTCTGACCATTTCATTAGTGCGCCCTGCGCGACTAGCGCCAAAACAGTGCCGTAGCCGATCGCATCTAATTTACCAGTGGCAATGAACGCCAACAAAGTGATCAACAACGGTGGTGCGTAGCTGACCCACTGACCTAGAATTGCCGAGCCTTTTAAAAATTTAAAACGCAGAATATACGACAGATCATCGTTAGGGTGCATTAAAATGTTGGCGCGCTGATAGATCGACACCGCCGCAGAAACAGTTAAAATACCCAACGTATCCAACAGTAGCCGGGAAAGTAAGTTTAATTGTGCGATGCCGATCCAATTCCAGCCGAATGTAAACAACGAAACTAAATAACTAAATGGGATCGCGTATAGTAGATTGGAAAAGAAACGGCGCCGATCAAAGTGTCCGAGCAACAATTGATTGGCAAAAGTAATCACGATGCCGTAAATAAACAACGTAGTCCCCAGTGGAATATGGATCCAATTCGACAAGTTGACCGAGGAGCCTGTCCAGACGGCGCTACCCAGATGAGTTGAAATCGTCAGCGCGTTACCAGCGGCGTTCATAAGAATCGATAGCACCAGAAAATCTAGCCGCTGCCGCAGATCTTGCATTTTAGCCATTCAACGCTGCCCCCTTCGTTCATAGACTCTATTCTAGCACAAGCGCGCTTAAATGAACGCACAAAAAGCGACCGTGACAAGTCACGGCCGCTTTTCACTTTTCTGAATAGTATCGTTGAAACGTGGGCCATCAGGCAACTTTCTCCGCTTATCTAAAAAGCACGAAGTACCCGATCACGAGAATCCCTAAAACGATTCGGTACCAGCCAAAGGCCTTGAAGTCGTTTTTCTTGATGTAATTGAGCAAGAAACGAATTGACAGGTAAGCGACGATAAACGAAACGATCACGCCAACCAACAGAACAACACTTTGTAAGCCAACTAGACTGTTACCGTGCATGTAAAATTTAAGTATTTTCAATACTGAGGCGCCCAGCATGGTTGGGATCGCCATAAAGAAAGAGAACTCCGTTGCAACATAGCGGGAAGCACCAATAATGATCGCCCCTAAAATCGTTGCTCCAGAACGGGAAGTCCCAGGAATCAATGAAAGCAATTGGAAAACACCGATAAATAACGCCGTTCTGTAAGGTAAGGTGTTAAGGTCGGTAAACTTTGGCGTCAGCCCTTTATTGTGGTTTTCAATAACGATGAACAAAATCCCGTAGATGATCAAGGTTGCGGAAACCACCGCCCAGTTCATCAAATGTGCATCCATCCAATCGTTTAATGGTAGCCCCACGATAACTGACGGAATAACTGCCAACAACACTTTCCACCACAACGTCCACGTTTGCGACCGTTCCAGCGACGTTTTGCGCCCAGATAGTGGATTTAATTTGTGGAAATAAAAGACGACTACCGCCATGATCGCCCCTAATTGAATCACCACATTGAACATATCGATGAAAGCTTTGGATTCGTGCAATTGAATAAATTCGTTGACCAACACAATATGTCCAGTAGAACTGATCGGCAAAAACTCAGTGATCCCTTCAACAATACCAAGAATCACTGCTTTAATAATATCTAACAAAAGTATGTACCTCATTTCAAAAATTATATGTAAAATGCGGAATAAAAGACGTTATTTCGCCTTTTGTCCCGCGTTTAAACCGTTACAAGTCACCATTTTCCTTGATCTGGCGCTCAGTCAGATAGGCGTCCAAATAATCAAAAGCCAATTCACCAACATTATCCAGTGAAAAGCTGACTTGATCTTCCACTTCAAAATCTCCATCGTCATCATCAACTTCAGTGCTAGTGATGATCCGCATCGTGACTAGGTCACCGTCAAAACGTAAGGGGACCCCAGTAAAGGTTGCGACATCATTGCGCAACCGGAGCCGAATGACCCGGGCAAATACCCGCGCTTGCTGGATCAAACTAGCAAACAAGTCAGTCGTCCCATCAAATAAACGCTCATCATTAAGCACTGGCTGTTTCATAAAATGCCGCTGCTGATTGACTTTTATAAAGAAATTCATCAATTGCAAATAGTCAGCACTGGTGGTCAACCGCTGGATCTCCGTAAGCTTTAGGAGTACATAACCACCAAATTGACCATTCATATCGATCAAATTGAATAACACCGACGTTTGGTTAAGCGTATTTACCGTGCCCACAAAGAAATTATCATCATCGTTACTGGTATAGATCAACAACAATTCATGACCTTTTTGCGCTAAACGTAATTGCTGCTCGATCACAGTTGGCACCGTAAAATCAACTGATTCTAGATGCTGTTTAGCCGGCACTTCACGCATAAACTTACCCACTAAGGTTAATTCCTTACCTTGCAATTCAACAATTTGAATATCGTTAAGCGCAATAGTGACCGTGCGCTGACTACTGAAATCAAATTTATCGAAAACGTTGACCGTCACGGTATCAGTCGTTACTTTGGCGATGATCCCTTCTAAGAAAGTTTCGCCATTGGTCAGGATCAACAACATAAAGTATTGTTGGTTCAACCCCGTTTGCAATATTTGTGGAAGTAATGCGAATTTATCATTAAGCGAAAGTGGTTGCGGCGTTAGCTTGATGAATTGCTCTAACTGCGCATTTTTGATACGAAAAGCCATGTTGGTCAAGTCCTGACCTGCTAACTCGACTTCGCTGATCATTGTCAGTCCTAAATAAACGGCCCCATCACGCAAGCCGCCATCGTCGTAAGTATCCATTACGACTGCAGTATCATTGACTGTCGTGACATAGCCGGTATAAACAACTTCTTGTGTTTCTTGATAGATATTGATCAATAAATGCTGCTGTTGGGCAGTTTCTAAATCGATTAAAATCGAATTCATTGCGCGCCACCTCACTTTCCGGCTCTAGTCCACTCCCCATTATACCGACAAAAGGCCAGAAACGATAGCATTTATACGCAAAAGTTAACGACTGGTAACCTAATTACGGGCGCGGCGTAACCAATTAACGCCCCAGACAATTCCACCGATCAAAATTGCGGCAAAAATCAATTTAAAAATCAAACTAAAAACGATTGGGATCAAATGTAATACCAACGATAGCACCAATAAACCGACAAAAATAATTCCAACTAACCGTAAAAATTCATTCATAATAGATAACCTCACTTTTATTTGAGCGTCACTCACAAACAACATTGCAAGCCACCTCTAGCTAATGGTTCTAGTATAAATGGCGCCTCAGACTGCGTCCTCAGTCCAAAGCTTTATTTTTTGCTGCGACCATTTGCCAAAAGTGGTCGATCTGTGTTGTTAATTGGGCCACTGAATAACAACGCTGAAAATGTTGCCAGTGCGCTGGAAATAATTGTGTGTAGCGTGAGCTGGCAAAGCGTTGATCCAATAATAAAATCACGCCAACATCGTGACTACCGCGGATCAAGCGTCCAGCAGCCTGCAACACATGATTCATGCCCGGCAGCTGATAAGCGTATTGAAAGCCTGTCCCCTGCTGCGCATCAAAATAATCGCGAACTAAATCACGCTCGGTCGATAAACCAGGTAAGCCGACACCAACGATGGCCACCCCGATCAAGCGCTCACCCTTTAAATCGATTCCTTCAGAAAAAATACCACCAAGCACACAAAAGCCAACTAAGGTTTGCGGCGCTTGAGCGACAAACCGTTCCAGAAACTCAGCGCGCTTGAGCTCATTCATCTGCGGCGCTTGAGTGGTGGTCGCTACTTGCGGGTATGCCGCCTGAAAGGCCGTGTGTACCGTTTCTAAATAACTATACGACGGTAGGAAAATTAAATAATTGCCTGTTTTAGCATTGACCAATGCACCCAGACTAGCGATAATACGCTCCAAGTTTTGTTCCCGTTGCCGGTAAGTGGTCTGAATATAAGGCGTGACCAGCAGTGCTTGATGTTGTGGCGGAAATGGTGAAGCTAAGCGGAAAGTTAAACTATCAGCGTTGTTCCCCAGCACTTTTTGATAGTAGTTGAGCGGCGATAACGTGGCCGAGAATAAGATGGCCCCCGCGCCTAAATTTAGCGCACGGTCCAAAAAAGCACTAGGATCAAGACATAGTTGCTTCACCGTGGTTTGGCGCGACTTGCTGTCATAGGTCACTAACGACTGATAAGTTTCGTTGTACAAATCAGCGATCTTCAAATAAGTTAAGCTGGCGAAATAAGCGTCCAACAGAGTATCGACTAGCGGGCTATCAGGATATTCACCTAACCAATCATGAACTTTAGCCACCCAGTCAGCCAGTGCTTCATCAACAGAACCCAACGGCGCTTGGCCCGTCATTTCTACTACCCCAGCATCACGTAACGGTTTACTGATTTTCGTCAGCGCACGCTTAACTTTACGGATCGTTTTCTCAAGCGCGCTTGAGCCAGCACTTGTGCTCTCCTTAGCCTGTTGCAAAACAGTCTGAAAAGTCTGGCTGCTCACACTTGCTGAATACATATCGCGTGAACGGCTCACTAAATTATGCACTTCATCGACCAAGAAAAAATTATCCTTATCGGGCGCGCTGAAAAATCGTTGTAAGTAAACGATTGGATCAAATAGATAATTATAATCACAAATAATGACGTCAGCAAATAAGCTGGCATCTAACGAAAACTCAAATGGGTCCACCGTATGCTTGCGCGCATAGCGTTCGATCACCGGTCGCATTAACTGATTTTCATTAGTCAATAAATCCCTTAACGCCGGCTTGATTCGATCATAATAACCTAACATGTACGGATTTTTTTCGGGCGCTAAATCAACTTCTTCAGCAAAAATAATTTTATCCTTGGCCGTCAGCGTAATACTTTTCAATTGCATCCCCTGCTGACTCAATAACGCCACTGCTTCTTCAGCCACTTGGCGTGTGCTTTGCTTCGCCGTTAAATAAAAGACGCGCTGAATTTTATCTTCACCCAGCGCTTTGACTGCCGGGAACAACGTAGAAATCGTTTTACCCGTTCCCGTGGGTGCTTCAACAAATAGCCGCTTCTGCAGCAAAATTGTTTTGTAAACGGCCACCGCCAGCTCTCGTTGGCCAGCGCGATAAGCTGGAAACGGAAAATCGATCTGCTTCACAGTCGTATTACGCTGAGCGCGCCACTGAGCGCGTAGAACCAGCCACTCTTCATATTCAGCGATCAGTTGCTGAAAAAATTCAGTCAGTTCAGCGCGGCTCATTTCTTTCTTGTTGGTCGTCACTTTTTCATTGGTGGTTTGAAAGTAAGTTAGTTGTAAGTCGACGGTCGCTAGATCCTGCTGCTGCGCCAAAATATAACCGTAGACTTGTGCCTGACCCCAATACAAGCGCAGCATATTTTCGCTAACTTCAGAAAATTCTAAGTCGGAGGTTTTGATCTCTTCGATCGTGTAGTGGCTATCATCGGTGTGGCTAATACCATCAGCGCGGCCATCAATAATGTACTCTTGATCACTCATCGTTACTGATTGTTTCAGATAGACTTCTTTTTCATAATTTTCACCACGCTGTTTTTGCAAGCGCCGATGAATTTGTGCCCCTTTGAGTGCGGTATTTTGGCTACCTTGGCGCTGGTTAAGATCACCAGAACGGAGCACAAATTCAACTAATTCACGTACGCCAATTTTTGTAGTCATCCACCGCATCCCCTTTTCTTAGCACACTATTATAACATGGTCACAGCCGATTTAGCGCACGACTACTGACCGTAATTCAAACGCTAGTGGTTGATCATTTCCCATGACTAAGATCAAGTGTTTAGCGATCGATGTGCCTTCAATATGGCCGAAGTCTAATTCATACCCATTTTTGACGCTGCGAAAATCTAAATAAACGTTCACCAATCAAGCGGCGTAATGCGTTGGCCATTTCTTCATGTAATCCTGATTTTTCTGCAGCCACATTCAACGTAAAACCCGAAGCAATGTATGATTGGATCATATGCACCTTCATCAGCGTAACGTAAGAATATTTACGATGCTGGCGCGTGCCTGTGGTTTGCTCAGATCGGATATAACCCTGCTTTTCCCAATATCGTAATTGCCGTTGCGAAACGCCGGTAGCTGTTGCCAGATCACCGATACCCAACACAAACTTTTCTTGCTTGACAATTTTTCTGACGCGCTGAATAAAATCATTTTCGTTGTTCATAAGTTCCACCTTATCTATTTCGCAATTGTTGTCGTTCTGACTGACACCAATTGTATATTTTTTACTAATCGTGTCAAGCAAGTTGACAATCAAAAACGAGTGAACTACACTGGAGCCTGATTAAATTATCTTCTACCGAAGGGAAGCCTTATTTTGGGAAACGCAATTGATGCAAACGGAAAACCATATAATCGTACTTTACTGGTGGTGCTGTTATTAGTCGGCACTTTTTGTACCGTACTCAATCAGACTATTCTAGCAACCGCCTATCCAGCACTAATGAAAGCTTTTGATATTAATACGTCAACCGTACAGTGGTTGACTACTGGCTTCATGTTAGTCAATGGGATCATGATCCCAATTAGTGCGTGGTTAACAACGCGGATCAACACTAAAATTTTATACGAAAGTGCCATGGTCATTTTTCTAATTGGTACCGTCACCTGTTACTTGGCGCCTAATTTCGGCACACTGCTAACTGGTCGGCTGATCCAAGCCCTCGGTGTTGGTATCACAATGCCCCTGCTACAGACGCTGATGCTAACGATTTTCCCAGCTAATAGTCGTGGGACTGCCATGGGCTTAGCCGGCTTAGTTATCGGTGTCGCACCCGCGATCGGGCCCACACTTTCTGGTTGGGTGATCGATACTTATACTTGGCGTGACCTCTTTGGGATGCTGATCCCTGTCGTTTTCTTAGTTATCATTGCTGGTTTCTGGCTCATGAAAAGCGTCCTACCAACCGAAAAGAAGAATTTAGATTGGTTATCCGCCTTATTGTCAACGATCGGCTTCGGTACACTTTTATATGGCTTCTCTGAAGTCGGTACTGAAAGTTGGGGCAGCGCCATCGTCATTGGTAGCTTAGTGGTTGGGGTTGTCTTTATCCTACTTTTTGGTTGGCGTCAATTAACCGTCGACAAACCATTCCTAGAATTACGCGTTTTTAAATACCGTGAATTTTCAATTTCCGCCTTATTAAGCTCTGTTTCCTACATGGCCATGGTCGGGGTTGAAATGGTCTTGCCAATGTACTTGCAAATTGTGCGCGGTGATTCAGCCTTAGAATCTGGCTTGACCTTACTAGCTGGCGCCTTAATGATGGGGGTCATGAGTCCCATTACTGGTCGTATCTTCGATCGGATCGGTGCCAAACGTTTGGCCATTACAGGTATGTTTTTATTGACGATCGGCACGATTCCATTTGCCTTCATCACTAAAGATACACCGGTGATCTATCTGACGACTTTATACGCCGTTCGGATGGCCGGTATCGCGATGTGCATGATGCCAGTCACCACTTCTGGGATGAATGCTTTACCATTGAAATTAATGAGTAACGGGACCGCCGTTAACAATACCTTACGCCAAGTTGCTGCTTCTGTCGCGACGGCGATCTTGGTTAGTGTTCTCACCAATGTAACCAACAATCAAATGCCTGGTAAAAGCTTATTAAAATCAGCACCACTGAACTATAAGAATCAAGCAATCAACGCTACCGTTAGTGGTTATCACGCTGCTTTCTGGACCGCGATCGCCTTTTGTATCCTCGGTCTGATCGTAGCATTCTTCGTTAGTTCTCGTAGTCCTAAAAGTATTAATGCGGATGAGAAATTAGCTGGGGGTGAAGATCAATGATTATTGCAGTCATTATTATTTTAGCGATTTTATTGTTTATCAGTATGGTCAGTCTAGCCAAACCGCTGACGCGCAACATTGTTAGTCTGATTTTCGCCGCACTATTAGCGTTATCCATCTTTTTCCTTACGGCTAATGATCGCGATCACTTTGGCATGAAAAAAGTATCAACCACCACGACAACCGATTTGATCTCGGTTTCGCCATCTAGTCAAATGAAGCTATTACTTTATCAAGATGTCGGTACTTCGAGTAAGAACCGCGTTTACATTTATAAAACGCATAAGGTCCAGAAGAAATCGACCACAACGAACCCTGATCCAACTAAAGCGGCTAACCAGGTTAAAACAATTAGTGGCACCCCAAAAGTAACCACGCGCACTGTCCGTTGGGAATATAAAAATAATAGCTATAAACTGTGGTTCGGCATTGCTAACAACGATCACAAGGTTGTCAAACGTTATAACACCTTCTCAATCAATAAAGATTGGCTAACCTTGAGTAGTCAACAAGCGAAAGAATTACAGAAATTAGTTAAACAAGATTCTACAAAAATGAAACAAGACGCACAAACTTACGTCACAGCAGCCGTTAAAACAGCGCTGACCGACGCCATGCAGCAAGATCCAACCATGTCGGCCGCACAACAACAAGCTTTAACCAAAACAACAACTGAAAAAGCAACCGCAGCTTACCAAGCCCAAGCGATGGCTAAATTAGTCGCCCAAGTTAAAAAATAAATAAATAGTAACGTAAAAAAGGTGAGAACAACTTAATGTTCTGAAGTGAACCCCAAATATTGGACGAAACTTTAAGCGACTTTCTGGGTGGTAAGAACACGGTATTTAACCGGGCTCTTACCACCCAGTTTTGTTTTGATTCGTGTGACATTATAATATTGAATCCAGTTCGATACGGCTAAAGTTAAT
>NZ_RHOE01000024.1 GCF_003946385.1 Loigolactobacillus zhaoyuanensis | reverse complement strand
GTGTAAGAAAAACACAGGACTAACTGATTTCTTTTATCGCCTAAGTTCACATATGGGCCGACAAAAGGCGGTCGTTGCCTTAGCGCATAAGTTACTACGTATTGTTTATGCCATGATTGATACTGGACAAACTTATCAGGAACTAAAAAGATCAGAGCGCTCGCAACAGGCTCTGATCTCAACTAATAATTGAATCCGATAACAACCTGAGTATACAAATTTTTTTGTGCTTTGGCTACCCTTTTGTTTTGTATACTCATTTTTTAATTCTTTTCATAAAAAAAAGACTTGGCCAAGATGGCCAGGTCCAGCATAAGCAATACCGCTACATACGAGTTCGATACAAACCAACGACTTTACCTAAGATACTCACTTCTTGTAAAATAATTGGGGCAAAGGTATCGTTTTCTGGTTGTAAACGGAAATGATCAACTTCACGATAGAATCGTTTACAGGTGGCTTCATTTTCTGCAGTCATTGCAATGACAATATCACCATTATCAGCAGTAGCCTGCTTGCGAACGATGACTTGGTCACCATCTAAGATGCCAGCATTGATCATACTTTCGCCACGAATCGTTAACATAAATAAATCATGATCAGAATCATCTAAATTAGGTGGAATTGGGAAAAAGTCAGTGGCTTCTTCAACTGCTAAAATTGGTTCACCGGCAGTGACCGTACCTAAAACTGGGATTCGTTCAGGGGCGACTTTCAATTCTTTTAGTCCGGCTTCAGTTAGTTCGATCGCCCGTGGTTTAGTGGGATCCTTTTGAATCAGGCCTCTTTTTTCCAAACGCGATAAGTGGCCGTGAACAGTCGAGGTTGATGAGAGGGAAACCGCAGCGCCAATTTCGCGCACCGTTGGCGGATAGCCTTTCTCAGCCACACGTTCATGAATGAAACGTAAGACTTCTATTTGTTTGGGTTCATGCGGTTTAATCATGGTTGACACCTCAGTCATATTTTATTAATTTTAGTGTAGCATATTAAATAGCGTATTTCAAACAAATGTTCGGCTTAAAATGGCTGGTTTAATCAGTTTCTGAGCTAAATTAATGTTGTCATTCTAGCTGAATTAAGAAAGGTGTCAATAATCATGGAAAATAAATACCTCAAAAGAATCAATGAATTAGCACGTATTGCTAAAACGGATGGCTTAAATGCCGATGAACAGGCAGAGCAGAAGGAGTTACGCCAAGCCTACGTTAAAGAATTTCGTGCCGGATTACGGCAACAGATTGAACAGACCCAAATTTTTAATAAAAAAGGTGACGAGACCACGCCAAAAAAAGTTCAGGAACTGCAGCGTAAAAATGGTTGGCGTAAGGACTAAACTGGCTCGTCTAACTTATATTTGGTTAAGATTGATCAGAGGGCAGCAGTTTTTAAAAGTTATGGCGCTTTCAAAGCCGCGTTTTTAATTTGGTCCATACCTTTTAATTTAGCCAATAATTGTGTAAAATAAATAGGCAAGCTCGTTTTTGAAAGGGGAAAACAACGTGGGAATGTATATTCTGATTTTTGTTATCGGTGCTGCGCTTGGTGTCATCGGTGGTTTCTTTGGCGCTCGTCAGTACATGAAGAAGTATTTGCAAGATAATCCGCCAATTTCTGAAGACATGATGCGGACGATGATGATGCAAATGGGTCAAAAACCTTCAGAAAAGAAATTAAACCAAATGATGGCTTCGATGAAAGCTCAATCACGTAAAGCAGATAAATAAAAAAACGATCGCCCTTAGTTAACTTTTTTAGTTAAACTGTGGCGGTCGCTTTTTTTATTTTTTAGGTGTAGGAACGTATTTGAAATCGGGATCGATCTCGATATCTAGTTGTTTAAAAGCAGCTTCCATCCCATCGTCGATCGCTGCCATGCCATCTTTGTCCATTTTTTGCTTGCGGTCAATGTAGATTGGATCACCAAAACGAACGGTGATCCGTTTACGGGTGAATAATTGTTTAAAGGTCAGTGGTCCCTGATAAACCGTTGGTACGAGCGGCACGCCGCTCATCCGGGCAATCACTAGCGCGCCACCTTTTAGTTCTGCAGAATGGCGGGTGCCAGATGGAAACATGATCAAAGACAGGTCACCTTTTTTCAGGATCTTCACTGGTGTTTTAATGGCAGAAGGCCCAGGGTGAGCGCGATTAACTGGAAATGCGTTAGCGTGCACCAAGATAAAGCGAATGATTGGATTTTTAAATAATTCTTCCTTAGCCATAAATGAAAACTTTTTTGGACTGCCGGCCAAGGCATAGTAGATCGGGTCAAACCAAGTTCGGTGTGGCCCGACTAAAATATAAGCTCCTTCTGGTAAAACTTTTTTATTGTCGTAATGGGCATTGCCGTTGATCAGCCAAAGTAGCCCACGAACAAATGCGCGAATAAATGTATAAAACATATTTTGGTTCCTTTCCGTGCTTGATTTATTACATTATACCAAAAAAATTCTAATTGACTTGTATTTTCATTCCATTTTCGCTAATCTGATTCAGGGAAAGTAATCGGTGGTCTTTGCTGAGCACATAACATTAATTTTTAAAGAAGAGAAGGGCGCCTGTGTTAAAAGACGATGAAAGAATTGATCAACTTTACAGCCAAGCTATTAAAATCATTCAAAGTCCCAGCGTGTTCTCTTTTTCATTGGATGCGGTTTTATTAGCGGACTTTGCAACGGTTAAACCCCACAGCTACACTGTCGATCTGTGCGCTGGTAATGGTGCGGTTAGCTTATTTTTAAGCCGTAAAACATCAGGGTCGATCGCTGCGGTGGAATTGCAACCACGTTTAGCCGATATGGCGCAGCGCTCAGTGGCCCTAAATCAGTTGCAAGAGCAGATCACGATCTACCAAATGGATCTACAAAATAGTTTTAGTCAAATCGCGAAAGATAGTGTCGACGTCGTTACCTGCAATCCGCCGTATTTCCCACCGTTAGCAACTAGCAAAAAAAATCCTAATCCCTATTTAGCGATTGCACGTCACGAAATTGCAACTTCTTTGGAAGAAATATTGAAAATAACTAGTGGCTTACTGAAAATGAATGGCAAAGCATTTTTTGTTTATCGGCCGGATCGCTTTAATGAATTTATCACCAAGGCAGCGGCCTGGCGGTTACAAACCAAGCGGATACGGTTTATTCATCCCAAAGCTGACCGAGAAGCAAATATGGTGTTGATTGAATTGATCAAGGACGGTCGCCCTGGTGGTCAGCGCTTTTTACCACCACTGATCGTATACGATCAAGCAAATCAATACTTACCAGAAGTTAGGCGATTACTATATGGCAACAACTAAAAAATATTATTTTTATGTCTTGTTGTGTGCGGATAATACGCTTTATGGCGGTTATTCCACGGATGTCACTAAGCGCGTTGCAACGCACAATGCTGGCAAAGGGGCTAAGTACACTAAGCCGCGAACGCGCCGGCCAGTGAAGCTAATTTTTCATGCAGAATTTACAACGAAAACGGCGGCGCTGCAGGCTGAATGGCGCTTTAAGCATCAACCACGTGAAGATAAGCTGGAATTTTTACAACAGCAGGGTGTATTTGTGGAATTTTAGTGAAATATGAGTAATTGATTAGGGTTAGCTCATTATTGCGATAGTATCAAAATCTAGAATAAACGTGGCTAGATGCAAGTTTTAGGCTATTTTTCAATCAATTGAGAAATTTATTTTCTGAAATAATCAAATTAAGCTTTACCTATTTTCAGTAAATGCTTATAATGTAAAAGGACTATGAAGGGAGCAATCACATATTATGAAGATTATTGTTTATGGTGTACGTAAAGACGAAGAAGGTTATGCACATAACTGGTCAAAGGAAAACAAAGTTGACGTTAAGTTAGTTGCTGACTTGTTGAACAAGGAAACTGTTAAATTAGCTAAAGACTATGACGCAATCGTTGCTTATCAACAATTACCTTACGACAAAGAAATCTTTACTACTATGAAAGAATACGGTATTAAAGATTTATCGATCCGTAACGTCGGGGTTGATAACATTCCTGCTGATGTCGCTAAGGCCAACGGAGTTCGGGTCACAAACGTGCCTAGTTACTCACCAAGTGCCATTGCTGAATTAGCAGTTACTGGTTTGATGCAATTGCTTCGCCGGACACCTGATTTCAACGACAAGCTCGCTAAAGGCGACTTTACTTGGGAACCAGATATTGCCCGCGAATTGCACACCATGACTGTTGGTGTCGTTGGTACAGGTCGTATTGGCCGTGCCGGCATCAATATTTATAAAGGTTTTGGCGCTAAAGTTATCGGTTATGATGTATTCCGTAACCCTGAACTTGAAGCAGAAGGCATGTACGTTGATACATTGGACGAATTATACGCCCAAGCTGACGTTATCACATTACATGTTCCAGGACTTAAAGAAAATTATCATATGATCAATAAAGATTCCATCGCTAAGATGAAAGACAATGTTATCATCATTAACACTGCCCGCGGTGAATTGATCGACGCTAAAGACTTAATCGCTGGCTATAAGTCAGGTAAAGTCGCTGGTGCCGTACTTGATGTTTATGAAAACGAAGTTGGTATCTTCAACTCTGATTTCACTGGCAAAAAAGTACCAGACGCTACTTTAGTTGAATTAATGGCACAACGTAACATTTTAGTTACACCACACGTTGCTTTCTATACAGAAACAGCTGTCCGTAACATGGTCGATGTTGCCTTAGATTCTGCTAAGAGCATGGTCGAAAAAGGTGAAAGCCGTAACGAAGTTAAATTTTAATTTAATGTTAGTTGATAAAGATCTGTCCTTCGGGCAGATTTTTTATTTTCGGCATAAAGTTTAAACGCGATCATAAAAAATAGTTGCACCAGTTCTTATTTTACGGTAAACTATTACTCGGTGCTTTAAGACACCACAATTCACACCTGGCGTGATAATAAGCGTGGTGCTTGCTTGTGCAAGTTCACTTGTTAATTGACCGTCAGGGAGGAAAAAACCAAGGAGGAAACACCTATGTCTGTTATTAGTATGAAACAATTGCTTGAAGCCGGTGTTCATTTCGGCCATCAAACACGTCGTTGGAATCCAAAAATGAAGCCTTATATCTTCACTGAAAGAAACGGTATCTACATCATTGACTTGCAAAAGACTTTGAAATTAGTAGATAACGCTTATGACTTCATGAAGAATACTGCCGCTGATGGTGGGATCGTTCTTTTTGTTGGTACAAAGAAGCAAGCACAAGATTCAATCGCTGAAGAAGCAACTCGTGCTGGCCAATTCTACGTTAACCATCGTTGGTTAGGTGGAACTTTGACTAACTGGCAAACAATCCAAAAACGGATCGCACGCCTAAAGGAAATCAAAACTTGGGGCGAAGATGGTACTTTCGAAAAATTACCTAAGAAGGAAGTTTCTCAGTTAAACAAACAACGTGAAAAACTTGAAAAATTCTTAGGCGGTATCGAAGATATGCCTCGGATCCCAGATGTTTTGTTCATTGTTGACCCTCGTAAAGAAAAGATCGCCGTTCAAGAAGCTCAAAAATTGAACATTCCGATCGTTGCTATGGTTGATACAAACAGTGATCCTGATGACATCGATGTTATCATCCCTTCAAATGATGATGCTATCCGTGCCGTTCGTCTGTTAACTTCTAAGATGGCTGATGCAATTGTTGAAGGCCGTCAAGGTGAAGAAGCAGAAGTTGCTGCACAACGAGAAGCAGCCGCAGAATCAGCTGCACCTGCAGAATCAGCAGCAGCTGATAGCGAAGCACCAAGCAAAGAGAGCTTACAAGATCTACAAAAAGCTGTCGAAGGTAAAAACGCAAACAAATAGCATAAAATCAATTTTAAATGAGTGATTTAGGGCTGTCTCCAAGGTTAGGCACAATCTGCAAGCCTTAATTACGAGGCAGCCCTTTTGTGTAGCGTGTTTTTAAAAAGTGCTTAGATTAATCTGCCTCTAAAAACACGTTTGCTCCAGTTCAGTGGTACCGTTAAATAAAATTAGTGACTAATTTAGGAGGGTCTACAAATGGCAACAAAGATTACAGCAGCGCAAGTTAAAGAATTACGTGAAAAGTCTGGTGCCGGCATGATGGCAGCTAAGAAAGCCTTAGTTGCAGCCGATGGTGACGTTGAAAAAGCAATGGAAGCATTACGCGAAAAAGGCGTTAAAACAGCTGCCAAGAAGAGTGGTCGTATTGCCGCTGAAGGTTTAGCTGATGTTGCCGTTAATGGCAATGTTGCCGCAATCGTCGAAGTCAATGCTGAAACTGACTTCGTAGCTGGCAACAAAGATTTCCAAAGCTTAGTTCAAGCAGTTGCCGACACGATCGCCGCTAGCCAACCAGCTGACATGGATGCTGCCAATGCAGCTAAAATGGCTGATGGTAAAACTATTGCTGAAGCCGTTGTTAACGCAACTGCTACGATCGGTGAAAAAATCAGCTTCCGTCGTTTTGCTTTATTAACTAAAACTGACAATGGTCATTTTGGTTCATACCGGCATATGGGCGGCAAAATTGCTGCTTTGACGGTTTTAGAAGGCGCTGATGACGAAGCTGCTAAAGATGTTGCAATGCATGTTGCGGCCATCAATCCGCTTTACGTTTCACGTGAAGACGTACCGGCAGACATTATGGCTGCTGAAAAAGCTAAATTAGTTGAAGAAGCTAAAGACGAAGGCAAGCCAGAAAAAATTGTTGAAAAGATCGTTGAAGGTCGTTTGAACAAGTTCTTGGCTGAAATCAGTTTAGATGATCAAGAATTCGTTAAGGATTCTGATCAAACGGTTGATCAATTTGCTAAGTCAAAAGGCGGCAAAGTAGTTAACTTTGTTCGTTATGAAGTCGGTGAAGGTATCGAAAAAGTTGAAAAAGACTTTGCAGCCGAAATTCAAGCAGAATTAAACAAGTAAGTATTCGTAATTTTAGGGAACGCAGACCCCTGCGCTCCCTTTTTTTAAGGTCAAAACCTAATATTAAGTTAGGCGGGCCTTCTAAGATATGCTAAAATGGAAGAGGAGACTTTTTCAGTCAGAAGCTAATAAATCAAAATGGTCAAGCAGGAGGATACAATTCATGACGGAGATCAAGTATAAACGGGTGGTACTTAAAGTCAGTGGTGAAGCATTGGCAGGCGATAAGGGATTTGGGATCAATCCACCGATCATCAAGGATGTTGCTAAGGAAATCAAGGACGTCTATGAATTAGGTGTACAAATTGCAATCGTTGTTGGCGGTGGTAATATCTGGCGCGGGCAAACAGGTGCTGAAATGGGTATGGAACGTGCACAAGCTGACTACATGGGGATGCTTGCAACAGTCATGAACGCACTGGCTTTACAAGATAATTTAGAGCAACTTGATGTGCCAACACGCGTACAGACCTCAATTGAAATGCGTCAAATTGCTGAGCCTTACATTCGACGCAAGGCAATTCGCCATTTAGAGAAAAATCGAGTTGTGATTTTTGCTGCTGGAACCGGTAATCCATATTTCTCGACGGATACGACCGCTGCTTTACGCGCAGCAGAAATTGATGCTGATGTTATTTTGATGGCGAAAAATAATGTCGACGGCGTCTACTCAGCAGATCCGAACAAGGATGCCACTGCCACTAAATATGATCAGTTAACTCATTTGGATATTATTGACAAGGGCCTGAACGTTATGGATACAACAGCTAGCTCACTATCAATGGATAATGATATTCCACTGGTTGTTTTCAACTTAAATGAATCGGGTAATATCAAGCGCGTCGTTGAAGGCGAGCGGATCGGTACCACAATTAAGGGGGAAAAATAAAATGGCAAAAGATCCAGCAATTACAGAAGCACAAAATAAGATGGTTAAGGCTGAAGAAGCCTTGCAACGTGAATTAGGCCAGATTCGTGCCGGCCGTGCTAATGCCAGTATTTTGGCACGGGTAACAGTTGATTATTATGGAGCAGCAACTCCAGTTAATCAGCTAGCTACAGTTACGATCCCGGAAGCACGTGTCTTAATGATTACGCCTTACGATAAATCAACGCTTAAAGAAATCGAACGCGCCATTTTGGCGTCAGATCTAGGCTTATCACCAGCTAATGATGGGACCGTTATTCGTTTGGTTATCCCACAATTAACACAAGAACGTCGTGCCGAATTAGCTAAAGATGTAAAAAAACAGGCAGAACAGGCTAAAGTTGCTATTCGTAATGTCCGTCGTGAAGCAATTGATGACTTACGCAGACGCGAGAAGAGCAATGAATTAACCGAAGATGATTTACATGAATTAGAAGATGAGACACAAAAAATCACGAATGCGGCAACCAAAAAGCTTGACGAAATAGCTGCTACTAAAGAGAAAGAAATTTTGACTGACTAGGTAGTGATTCCAACTACGCTTATTGGGTTCTACCCACATATGGCCGCGGCAAAATGCTCGCGGCTTTTTTGTTAGTAGATAAGTGAATTTATCGGTATTTAATAGTCAGCTCAAGCCTTTTTTGATACAATTAAGATTAGTTTTTAAATTTAGAAAGCAGGCGCTAATCTTTGTTCTCATTTGGAAAAAAACAGCAAACCACGCCCGTCACGCTAGACCCAAAACGAATTCCCGCGCATATTGCGATCATTATGGATGGTAACGGCCGCTGGGCGCAACAAAAACATCGGCCCCGCGTATTTGGTCACCGCGAAGGTATGGAAACCGTTAAACGGGTTACGCGGCATGCCAGTGATCTGGGGGTTAAAGTTTTAACGCTCTACGCCTTCTCCACTGAAAATTGGAAGCGGCCAGATGATGAAGTTAATTATCTGATGCAATTGCCAGTCGACTTTTTCGATACATTTGTGCCTGATTTGATCCAGCAGAATGTGCGGGTCAACGTTATGGGCTATGTGGATAAATTACCTGTTAAAACACAAAAAGCAGTACGTAATGCAGTGGCGGATACGGCACAAAATACCGGGATGGTGCTAAACTTTGCTTTAAATTATGGCAGTCGTTCCGAAATTGTGACGGCGGTACAAAAAATTGCTGCCCAAGTTGCGGCCGGTGAATTAGCGGCGAGTGCAATTAATGAACAAACGGTCGATCAGGCTTTGATGACTGCTAATTTAGGTGAGTATGCCGATCCTGACTTATTGATTCGCACTAGCGGCGAGGAACGGTTGTCCAATTTTTTGCTGTGGCAGATTGCTTACAGTGAACTAGTCTTCACCGATGCACTGTGGCCAGATTTTGATAATCATGAGCTAGAAGCTGCTATCTTGGCCTATCAGCAACGTGACCGGCGCTTTGGCGGTTTGAAAAAATGATATTTAAAAATAGCTTATCATCTAGAAAAAACCTTAATATTGAAAAGGAGCCTGTCCGACTTACTGAATTTTGGTTTAGTCGGAAGGACATCCGTCTAGAAGATAAACTTTTTGCTCGAAGCAAAAATCACCTTAATATTGAAAAGGAGCCTGTCCGACTTACTGAATTTCGGTTTAGTCGGAAGGACATCCGTCTAGAAGATAAACTTTTTTCTCGAAGCAAAAATTACCTTAATATTGAAAAGGAGTGTTTCCTGAATGCGACAGCGGGTTATAACTGCAGTTATTGCATTAATTATTTTTATCCCAATTGTACTGATTGGTGGCGTTACTTTCGATATCATGGCCATTGCGCTTGGCTTGGTTGGTATTTCGGAAATCTTCATTATGCGAAAAAAAATCATTGTATCGTTGGAAGCTTTGTTAGGTGGATTGGCAGTTTTAACGATCATGTTACCGAATAATTGGCTACCAGCCGGAACTAATCGGTTGTTTATCTTTTATTTAGTTGTTATGTTAATGATGGTCAATATGGTTTTCTCGAAAAATCGTGTCAATTTTGATGATATCGGTGTGACCACTTTAGCGGCCATTTATATTGGGCTTGGTTTTCACTATTTCATTGCGGCGCGTCAAGTGAGTATGATGATGCTGTTTTATATTCTATTTACCATTTGGGCCACTGATATCGGTGCCTACCAAATTGGGCGTAAACTAGGTAAGCATAAGTTAGCGCCCCAGATCAGTCCCAATAAAACTTGGGAAGGATCGATCGGCGGCACGCTTTGTGCGGTGATCATCGGCGGCGTTTTTGTGGCGTTAGTACCAGAAATTCAGTTATACTCATTACCAACCATGATTTTATTCACCTTCGTTTTCTCAATTTGTGGTCAACTAGGTGACTTAGTCGAATCATCCTACAAACGTCATTATGGCGTTAAAGATTCAGGTAAAATCCTGCCAGGTCATGGTGGTATTTTAGATCGTTTTGATAGCCTATTATTCGTTTTGCCAATATTACATTTGTTTACCTTGATTTAGCAACAATATAAATCGTAGCAAATTGTTCGTCAAGAAAGGGGCAATTTTGTGGAGACTTTAATTGTATTTGTACTGATATTTGGCGCAATCGTCATTGTGCATGAATTTGGTCATTTTTATTTTGCCAAGCGTGCAGGTGTTTTGGTGCGCGAATTTTCGATTGGTATGGGGCCCAAATTACTGGCCAAACGTTACAATGGTACGACGTACACACTGCGTTTGTTGCCAATTGGTGGCTATGTACGCATGGCTGGATTGCAAGACGACGAGGACGATGAATTGCAGCCTGGAACGCCAGTAACGTTGACGCTAGATGCAAATCAAGAAGTGACGCGGATCAATGCCAGCCAAAAAGTTTTACTCAATGATGGTATTCCTTTTGAAGTAGCCCAAAGTGATCTACAACAAGAGCTATACATTAGTGGCTATGAAAATGGGGACGAGGATCAACTTAAGCGTTATCCAGTTAATCATGATGCAACGATTATCGAAAAAAGTGGTACCGAAGTTCAGATCGCCCCAGTTGATGTGCAATTTCAGTCGGTTTCGATCCTGCGCCGGATGATGATCAATATTGCTGGTGTAATGAACAATTTCATTCTTGGTATCCTCACTTTTATACTGGTCGCATTTATCGCTGGCGGGGTGGCGCGTTCTGATTCTAATCAATTGGGCACGATCCAACCTGATTCAGTCGCACAAAAAGCGGGCTTAAAAAGTGGTGATCAAATTACGGCGGTCAACGGTAAAAAGACGGCAACTTTTATCGATATTGCCCAAGAAATCAATCAGTACCCGAATAAACAAATTAAGTTAAGTGTGGTACGTGCTGATAAGACTGATACAGTCAAACTGACGCCTAAAGCAACGACGAGCAATGGTGAAAAAGTGGGCGTGATCGGTGTTGCTGTCGCCCAAGACCATTCACTGAAAGCTAAGGTCACTTACGGCTTCAGTTACACGTGGCAAATTTTGACTAATACTTTAAGTACAATTGGTGGCATGTTTGTTCACGGCTTCAACCTTAATAATTTCGGTGGGCCGGTAGCAATGTACTCAATGACTTCACAGGCCACTAAAATGGGCTTCACCACGATTCTTAATTTGATGGGCTTATTATCGATCAGTATTGCCATCATGAATTTACTGCCAATTCCGGCCTTAGATGGTGGCAAACTGCTACTGAACATCATTGAAGCAATTCGGCGTAAACCGTTGGATCCAGAAAAAGAAGGTATCATCACCCTAGTTGGGTTTGCTTTGATGTTCCTGTTGATCATCGCGGTTACTTGGAATGATTTTCAACGCTTTTTCATCAAGTAAATATTAGCTGAAGTGGAAAAATAGTTGTCGCTTAAAAAGGAGCAAATAATGAAACAGTCAAAAGTTTTTATTCCTACTTTAAAAGAAACGCCGGCAGATGCCGATTCTAAATCGCATCAAATGATGTTACGCGCCGGTTACATTCGGCAGATGAGTGCTGGTATTTACAGTTACCTGCCATTAGCTTATAAAGTATTGCAAAAAATCAATCATATCATTGAAGAAGAAATGGAAAAGATCGATGCTGTCGAAATGCTGATGCCAGAAGTAATTCCGGCTGAATTGTGGCAAGAATCAGGTCGTTATGCGACTTATGGTCCCGAATTATTTAAATTACGTGATCGTCATGATCGTGACTTCATTTTAGGACCAACCCATGAAGAATCTTTTACGGATCTAGTGCGCGATAATTTGAATTCTTATAAAAAATTACCGCAAGTCCTTTATCAGATCCAACCTAAATATCGTGATGAAAAGCGGCCGCGTGCAGGATTATTACGCGGACGTGAATTTATCATGAAGGACGCTTATTCTTTTACCGCCAATACCGCCGATCTAGATGAAATTTTCCGTCAAATGGAAGCTGCTTATCGCGCAGTTTTTGACCGCTGTGGTTTGGATTACCGGGCGATCATCGGTGATGCAGGCGCTATGGGCGGCAAAGATTCTGTTGAATTTTCCGCACCAGCAGCGATCGGTGAAGATACTATTGTCTACTCTGACGCAGGCGACTATGCGGCTAACTTGGAAATGGCAACTAGCTTGATCTTGAACAAAAAAGCAACAGAAGTGCCGGCTGATTTGGAAAAAGTGGCGACACCAGGGGCTAGAACTATCGCTGCAGTGGCGGAACTTTTAACGATTGACGTCACGCAGACAGCTAAGAGTATGCTGTTTATTGCTGATGATCAACCGATATTGGTATTGATCCGTGGCGATTACGAAGTCAATCCAGTTAAATTAAAAAATTATTTGTCAGCTGATACTTTGGAAATGGCGACTGATGAACAAGCAGTCCAATATATGGGTGCTGACTTTGGCTCATTAGGCCCAGTTGGTTTAGCCGAAGATGTGCGCCTATTGGCTGATTTAAGCATGAAAAATGCAGCTAATATGGTGGTAGGTGCTAGCGAAAACGGTCAGCATTATTTAAACGCTAATCCAGAACGTGACTATACACCAGAAGCCTATACCGATCTACGTTTTGTTAAGGCCGGCGAGGTATCACCTGATGGCGAAGGCGTTTTGCAGTTTACTAAGGGAATCGAAATTGGGCACGTCTTTAAATTAGGCACCCGTTATTCCGAAGTGATGAACGCAACGTTCTTGGATGAAAATGGCCGTAGCCAACCATTGATCATGGGTTCTTATGGAATCGGTGTTAGTCGTTTGTTAACTGCGATCGCCGAACAGCAAGCTGACGAAAATGGGTTGGTTTGGCCAGAAAATATTGCGCCATATACGATTCATGTGATTCCAGTCAATACCAAGAATAAAGATCAAGTAGCCTTAGCAGCTGAAGCAGAAACTTTATTGGAAGCAGCTGGCTATAGTGTTTTAGTCGATGATCGCAAGGAACGTGCCGGTGTGAAGTTCGCTGAATCAGATTTGATTGGTTTACCAGTTCGCGTCACTGTGGGTAAAAAAGCGAGTGAAGACATTGTAGAGATCAAGTTGCGCAAAACTGGTGAAACTATTGAAGTTCAAAAATCAGAATTGGTCGATACGATCAAGATTTTGTTGAAGCAGATCGATTAGAGCAGGAACTTAAAACGGTTTAGATTTTTGGATGAAGTTAGTTTGACCTTAGCGTTAATTAGGTTAAACTAGTGACGCAAGCTTATATTTTATTGGGCTGGCGCTACACTTTAATAAAATAAAAACGGAAAAGAGTGGAACGGCAGCGACACCGCTTGGTTGATCAAACCAAACATACCGTTCGGCTCTTTTCTTATTAGATTTGGAAGGATGGCTGCGTTGAGCTTAAACGAGACGGAATTATTTAATAAATTACGCGAACAAATTAAATTAGAAGTCACTGCCGAAAATGAACATTTTTTCACTGAAGCGAAAGTTAATAAGGTGGTCGTCCATCAACAATCAAAAGTTTGGCAATTCTATCTAGAGTTTGCTGATATTTTGCCGTACGCTTTATTTATTGATTTTGGTCAGCACTTGCAGCAAGCTTTTAGCGCGATCGCAAAAGTTAAAGTCATGGTACAAACGCGGACACCGCAACTGACCGACCAAAATTTAGGTGATTACTGGGAGTATGTGGTCAAAACCAGCGGTATCACGTCATCGTTGATCCAAGAATTATGTGAAAAAGAACAGCCGTATCTTGATGCCGGACGGATCATGCTGTTAGCGGATAATGAAATCGTCAAAAACTTTTTAACGACCCAAGCGTTAGGGCCAATAGAAGATACGTATAGCGATGTTGGCTTTCCTAAGCTATCGATTCACGTCATGATCGATGAATCAGCTTCGCAAGCCAAAATCGAAGCATTCAAAGTCGCTAAAGAGAAAAAAGATGCTGCTATGGCCCAGCAAGCGGCAGCATCCTTGCAACAAGCTGCGCAGCAACGGCAACAACAAGGCAGCGAAAAAACGATCAGTGGGCCGGTTACGATGGGGCGGTCAATTAATTCTAATGAACAAGTACGACGAATGATCGACATTCAAGAAGAAGAAAATTCGTTGGTGATCGAAGGCTATGTCTTTGATTTGGAAATTCGGGTGCTACGCTCAAAACGACAATTATTGATCTTCAAAGTAACCGATTATACATCCTCCTTTACCGTTAAGAAGTTTTCACGTAACGATGAAGATGAGGCTTTATTTGCTGCGATGAAAAAGGGGATCTGGGTCAAGGTCAAAGGTAGCGTGCAGGAAGACAACTTTATGCGCGATTTAGTGGTCAATGCTCGCGACGTGCAGGAAGTGAAGCATGCTGTTCGTCAAGATACGACACCGGAAGACCAAAAGCGGGTCGAATTACATTTACACTCTAATATGAGCCAAATGGATGCGACTAATAGTGTTTCTGATTATGTGGCGCAAGCTGCCAAATGGGGCCATAAAGCCATTGCCATTACCGACCATGCTGCCTTACAAGCTTTTCCTGAAGCACATACTGCCGGTAAGAAAAATGGGATCAAAATTTTATATGGTGTCGAAGCTAATTTAGTCGATGATGGTGTCCCGATTGCTTACAATATGGATCATACTGCATTGAATGACGACACCGAATATGTGGTTTTTGATACTGAAACTACGGGTTTATCGGCAGTTTATGATTCAATTATTGAATTAGCAGCTGTCAAAATGAAAAATGGCGAAGTCATCGCTGAATTTGAAGAATTTATCGATCCTGGTCATCCACTATCAGAAACCACGATCAATTTAACAAGTATCACTGACGATATGGTCCGAGGGACAAATACCGAAGAAGCAGCCTTCGCTAAATTTCAAGAATTTTATGCGGGGACCATTTTGGTTGGCCATAACGTTACTTTTGACGTTGGGTTCTTAAACGCTGGCTTTGGCCGCCATCAAATGGGTCAGGTCACGGTACCGGTGATCGATACGTTAGAACTGGCGCGAATGCTGCATCCTGAATTCAAGAATCATAAGTTAGATTCATTGGCGAAACGCTTCAAAGTTAGTTTGGAACATCATCATCGGGCCAACGCCGATGCCGAATCCACGGGGCATTTATTATTTATTTTCTTGAAGGAAGCTAAGCAACGTTATCAAATGGCTTACGTTGATCAGTTAAATGACCGCGTTGGCGAGAACGATGCTTATAAGCAAGCGCGACCGTTCCATGCGGTCTTGTTGGCGCAAACTCAAGCTGGCTTGAAGAATTTATTTAAGTTAGTTTCGCTATCGATGATCAAGTACTATTATCGTGTACCGCGGATGCCCCGCAGTTTAGTCAACCAATATCGGGAAGGCATTCTGATCGGTTCTGCTTGTTCCAATGGCGAAGTCTTTACCGCAATGATGCAAAAAGGTTATAACGAGGCACGAGATAAGGCCAAATTTTATGATTATCTGGAAGTTATGCCGAAGCCGGTGTACGCGCCATTATTGGAACGTGAGCTAGTTAATAATAATGGGGATCTGGAAGATATTATCCGCAATATTGTGAAGATCGGTGAAGAGTTACAAAAGCCAGTGGTTGCAACTGGTGATGTCCATTATTTAAACCCAGAAGATAAAATTTATCGTAAAATTTTGATCAACTCGCAAGGTGGAGCTAATCCATTGAACCGAGTCAACTTACCTGATGTTCATTTTCGTTCAACTGATGAAATGCTGAAGTCATTTCAATTTCTCGGTGATGAAGTGGCTAACCAGCTAGTGGTGAGTAACCCGAATGCGCTGGCTGATCGCATCGATGGTGAGATCTCACCAGTCAAGAATAAGTTGTATACGCCGGAAATGCCTGGTGCCGAAGATGATATCAAGAATATGACTTACAGCTTAGCCTATAAGCTATACGGTGAGAAATTACCGGAAATTGTGGCGGCACGGATCGAGCAAGAACTAAAAAGTATTATTGGTAACGGCTTTGCGGTCCATTACCTGATCGCCCAAAAGTTAGTGTTTAAAAGTAATAAGGATGGTTACTTAGTTGGCTCTCGTGGTTCGGTTGGATCCAGTTTAGTCGCTTATTTAGCGGGAATCACCGAAATCAATGCGTTACCGCCACATTATCGTTGTGCCCAATGTCATTACTCGGAGTTTTATACCAAAGGGGAATACGGTTCAGGCTATGATTTGCCGGATAAAAAATGTCCTGATTGTGGGGCTGAATTAGAAAAAGATGGCCATGATATTCCCTTTGAAACGTTCTTAGGCTTTACTGGTGATAAGGTTCCGGATATTGATTTAAATTTCTCTGGTGATTATCAACCGATCGCTCATAATTACATGAAGGTTTTATTCGGCGAAAATAATGTTTTTCGTGCCGGAACGATCGGTACCGTTGCTGATAAAACAGGTTATGGCTACGTTAAAGCTTATGAGCGCGATACTGGTCAGACTTTCCGTGGCGCTGAAATTGATCGTTTATCTAAAGGAACAACTGGTGTAAAACGGACAACGGGGCAACATCCCGCCGGCATTTTAATTGTGCCTGACTATATGGATATTTATGATTTTACGCCAATTCAGTATCCTGCTGATGATCAAAACGCATCATGGCGGACCAGCCATTTTGACTTTCATTCGATCCACGATAATATTTTGAAAATGGATATTTTAGGTCATGATGATCCGACGATGATCCGTAAATTACAGGATTTATCCGGAATTGAACCCAAATCGATTCCGCCAGTTGATCCTAAAGTGATGTCGCTATTTTCCAGTACTGATGTATTAGGCGTCACTCCGGAGCAGATTGGTTCCAAAACAGGGACCTTAGGGATTCCAGAATTTGGTACCCGTTTTGTCCGTGGGATGTTGGAAGAAACGAATCCAACCACGTTTTCTGAATTGTTGCAGATTTCTGGGCTATCCCATGGTACTGATGTTTGGTTGGGCAACGCCGAGGAATTGATCCAAAAAGGCATCGTCACGTTAAAAGACGTTATCGGTTGTCGGGACAACATTATGTTGGATCTAATTCATTATGGAATGGAAGCGTCAATGGCGTTTAATATTATGGAACACGTTCGTAAAGGTCGCGGGATCCCCGATGACTGGCAGCAGGCGATGCGTGATAATGGCAACGTGCCTGATTGGTACATTGATTCATGCTTAAAAATCAAGTATATGTTCCCTAAAGCCCATGCGGCAGCTTATATTTTAATGGCGTTACGGGTAGCTTATTTCAAAGTTTATTACCCGATTCTGTATTACGCCGCTTATTTCACCGTTCGGGCGGATGATTTTGATTTGGTGGCAATGGCGCGCGGTAAAGATGCCGTCAAGTCGGCAATGAAAGAGATCACCGATAAAGGGATGGATGCTTCCACCAAGGAGAAGAACTTGTTGACGGTGTTGGAGTTGGTCAATGAAATGATCGAGCGCGGCTTTAAGTTTGAAATGGTGGACATTGATCGTTCTGACGCAACTGAATTTTTAATTGAAGATGATGGCAAAACGTTATTAGCACCATTTCGCGCGGTACCTAGCCTAGGAATGAACGTGGCTAAGCAGATTGTTTCGGCGCGTGAAGAAAAGCCATTTTTATCGAAAGAAGATTTAAGTAAACGTGGTAAAGTTTCAAAAACTTTGATCGATTATTTAACTGAAAATCATGTTTTAAATGATTTGCCAGATGAGAATCAGTTATCATTATTTGATATGATGTAAAGTTGCCTGTAAGTTGCGTCGTGACCGAATTTGTGGTAATATAATTATTGTATTTAGAGACTTTGGTCGAGTGAGCAGCGATGCTCACTCTTTTTATTGGATAAAGCAAGATATGCCAAAGAAAGAGCCACTGTAAATGAATTAGTTTGTGACAGCAGTGTACTATTTATTGAGCAGCAATTGTTTCGATGCGGAACAAACTAAAATTGCGAAAAGGAGGCAATGGTTTGAGCTCGGTTGTTGAAAGAGTCCAAGATGTTGTCCAACCAATCGTGGACAGTCATCATTTTGAATTAGTCGATATTGAATTTGTCAAAGAAGGAAAAAGCTGGTATTTACGAGTTTACATTGATAAACCAGCGGGCATCACCCTTGAGGATTGTGCGCTGATCAGTGAAAAGATCAGTGAGACGCTTGATGCAATGGATCCGGACCCGATTCCACAAGCTTACTATCTAGAAGTTTCGTCGCCAGGTGCTGAACGACCTTTGAAAAAAGAGGCCGATTATCAGCATGCATTAAATAGTTTTATCCATATTTCGCTGTATCAAGCAGTGAACGGTGCAAAGATCTATGAAGGTACTTTGACGGCGATTACGCCCGATGAATTAACATTGTCAGTTAAGATTAAAACCCGGCGTAAAGAATTCACCTTTGCGCGGCAGCAAATTGCGCAAGCTAGATTAGCAATCGAATTTTAATCGGGAAGGGATCAATTACCATGAGCAAGGAAATGTTAAGTGCATTAGACGCACTTGAGACCGAAAAAGGCGTTAAAAAAGAAGTCGTCATTGAAGCGCTGGAAGCTGCTTTGGTTTCAGCTTATAAGCGTAACTATGGTCAAGCGCAAAATGTAGAAGTTGAATTTGATCAGCGTAAAGGTGATATTCACGTTTATGCGGTTAAAGAAGTAACTGATGAGGTTTTTGACTCCCGTTTGGAAGTCAGCCTCAAGGAAGCGTTGACCATTAATGAAGCTTACGAAGCCGGCGACAATATCCGGTTTGAAGTAACGCCAAAAGATTTTGGTCGGATCGCGGCACAAACGGCTAAGCAAGTGATCATGCAACGAGTGCGCGAAGCTGAACGGAATATTATTTACGATCAATACATCAAGTATGAAAATGAAATCATGCAAGGGGTCGTAGAACGGCGTGATAGTCGTTATATTTACGTTAATTTAGGTAAGATCGAAGCAATTCTTTCTAAGAGTGATCAAATGCCTAATGAACATTACGAACCACATGATCGAATCAAAGTTTTTGTGACCAAAGTTGAAAATACACCTAAGGGGCCACAAGTTTACGTGAGTCGGACCCAACCTGATTTGGTCAAACGGTTATTCGAACAAGAGGTACCGGAGATCTATGATGGAACCGTTGAAATCATCTCAATTGCACGTGAAGCTGGCGACCGCACTAAAATGGCTGTTCGCAGTCATGATGCAAACGTTGATTCAGTGGGTACCTGTGTTGGGCCACGTGGTCAGCGGGTACAGGCGATCGTCAATGAGTTGTCTGGCGAAAATATGGATATTATTGAGTGGGTCGACGATCCGGCAACTTACATCGCCAATGCACTGAATCCGGCACAAGTTGTTGATGTGACTTTTGATCCAACCAATGATAAGGCAGTAACGGTGATCGTACCTGATTACCAACTGTCATTGGCAATTGGTAAACGTGGTCAGAATGCACGTTTAGCGGCTAAATTAACCGGTTATAAAATTGATATTAAGTCAGAAACTGAAGCGGCTGAATTGGCTAACGGTGAACAAGCTACGGCGGAAACCGACGCTGTAGTAGAAGCACCAGCAGCTGAGTTAACATCTGATACTGATGCTACTGTAACTGGCGGATCAGCTGATTCTGCCGCAACCAACGACTAATTAACGGAAAAGGAGCAAAACTTGAGTATGAAACCAAGAAAAATCCCGATGCGTAAAGATGTCGTCAGCAACGAAATGAAGCCAAAAAAAGAAATGGTGCGCATTGTTCGTGATAAAGAAGGTGTAGTTACCCTTGATCCGACCGGTAAGAAGTCAGGTCGTGGGGCCTATATTTCACTTGAACCTAGTGCCGTTGAAGAAGCAACACAGAAGCATAGCATAGATAAAGCTCTGAATGCGACGGTCGATGCTGATTTTTATAGCGAATTGTTAGCTTATGTCAAGCATCAAAAAGCGCGTAAAGAACTTTTTGGCGACAAAAATGGAAAATAATCAAAAAGCATTAAACCTGCTAGGATTAAGTTTACGAGCAGGTTCATTAACGATGGGTGAAGGCTTAGTTTTAAAAGCGATTCAGCAGCGCAAAGTTGCGTTGGTATTGGTTGCCGCTGATGCAAGTCAGGCAACCCGTGATAAATTTAGCGCTAAAGGCGATTTTTATCACGTGCCAGTAATGATAGCCTTCACAAAACAAGCAATGAGCCAAGCGCTAGGCCGCCCACGAACAATTGTCGGCATCACAGAGCCTGGGTTCGCCCAACGGCTCATTGCCTTACTGAAAACGTAGGGAGCGTGAAGATATGGGTAAAAAACGTATCTACGAATTAGCGAAAGAATTAGATATTCAATCTAAAGTAGTTATTGACCGGGCTAAGCAAGCCGGATTTGATGTTAAGAATCATATGTCCACAATTGATGATGCGCAAGAAAAGACATTGCGTAATGCAATTGGTGGCGGAAAGGTGGCTACTACGCCAAATACTCAGCCGGTGGATCACACCAAAAAGGCAGCGCCAGTCTCCTCAGCGCGCCCACAACAACCGACGCATACTGAACATAATAGTCAAGCTGCTCGTCCACAAGAAACTGCTCATTCACAACAAGCACCACGTAGTGAACACAGTTCTGATGCTCGGAGCCAGCATAATGATCGTGATCATAACCAACCAAATCGTAATTATCAAGGTCATAGTGGTCAGAATCAACATGGGACTAATAATCATTCACAAAACCGCAATGATCGTTATAACCATAATAATAACAACAATAATAACCGCGATAAAAAGCCACGCGTTTCGGCCAGCAATAATCGTGTAGCACCTAACCCACAAAATCGGGCGGACAATCGTGCACCAGTCAATGCAGCTAAACCAATTAGTAGCGCTAACACCGTGGTTAGAAGCGGTAATAGCCGTAATCAAGGTGGCGTAGGCGGCAATGCTGCAGGCGGCAATCGTAACAGCAATAGTCGTTTTGGCAATAACCCTAATAATCGCGGTGGCCGTGGCACTAGTCGTTTCGGTGGCAACACTGGCGGTGGTGGCCGTTTCAATAAGAAACGTAATCGGCGGAACAAACGGCAAAATCATTCAGTAATTCCAGCAACGACTCGGAAAGAACGGGCATTGCCAGAAGTATTACAATATACTGAGGGCATGAACGTACAAGATATCGCTAAGTTGATTCACCGCGAACCAGCCGAAATCATCAAGAAATTATTCATGATGGGTGTAATGGTCAACCAAAATCAATCGTTAGAAAAAGATACGCTTGAAGTTTTGGCAGCGGATTATGGAATGAAGGCTGAAGAAAAAGTTCAAGTAGATATTTCTGATTTGGACAAATTCTTTGAAGCTGAAGAAGCCAACACTAGCTACCTAGAAAGTCGGCCACCAGTTGTAACGATCATGGGTCACGTTGACCATGGTAAGACAACGTTATTGGATAAATTACGTCATACCAGTGTTACTGAAGGCGAAGCCGGCGGGATCACCCAAGCTATTGGTGCTTATCAAGTGAAGTCCAATGACCGTCTGATCACATTTTTGGATACACCAGGACATGCGGCCTTCACCGATATGCGGGCGCGTGGCGCTGATGTAACTGATATCATTGTCTTAGTTGTCGCTGCTGACGATGGCGTTATGCCACAGACGATCGAAGCAATCAACCATGCAAAGGCTGCTAATGCGCCAATTATTGTCGCGGTTAACAAGGTCGATAAGCCTAATGCTAATCCCAACCATGTGATGGAACAGTTGACCGAATACGGTTTGGTTTCAGAAGACTGGGGTGGCGATACGATCTTCGTCCAGATTTCAGCTAAGTTTGGTAAAAACTTGGACGAATTGTTGGAAATGATTCTTTTGCAGGCTGATGTGCTTGAATTAAAAGCTAATCCTGAGCAAAAGGGTGCCGGTACCGTGATCGAAGCTCGCTTGGATAAAGGTAAGGGCGCTGTCGCTTCATTATTGGTTCAACAAGGAACATTACGCATTGGTGATCCAATCGTAGTCGGCCATACCTTTGGTCGTGTTCGTGTTATGACCAATGATCGTGGTCGTCGAATCAAGGAAGCTAAGCCATCAACACCAGTCGAAATTACTGGGTTAAGCGATGTTCCTGAATCAGCTGATAAGTTTATCGTCTTTGATGATGAGAAAACCGCGCGTGCAGCTGGTGAAGAACGTTCTAAGCAGGCTGTTTTGGCACAACGGAGTCATACTAAACACGTCACTTTGGATAACTTGTTCGAAACAATGCAAGAAGGTCAGCTGAAAGAAGTTGACGTTATCATCAAAGCGGACGTTCAAGGTTCAGTTGAAGCTTTGGCTAATAGTCTGCAAAAAATTGACGTTGAAGGCGTTCGGGTCAACATTATTCATGAAGCCGTTGGGGCGATCAATGAAAGTGATGTTACCTTAGCTGCAGCAAGTAATGCAGTTATCATCGGCTTTAACGTTCGACCAACACCGCGGGCTAAAGATCAAGCAAGTACTGAAGATGTAGATGTTCGTTTGCATAACGTGATCTATCAAGCTATCGACGAAGTAGAAACAGCGATGAAAGGGATGCTGGAGCCGACTTATCAAGAAAAAGTTGTTGGTCAGTTAGATATTCGGCAAACCTATAAAGTTTCTAAAGTCGGTACGATTGCTGGATTTATCGTTACCTCTGGTGTTGTACACCGCGATTCAGGTATCCGCTTGATCCGTGATGGCATTGTCATTTATGAAGGTAAAATTGCCAGCTTGAAGCATTTGAAGGACGACGTTAAAGAAGTTCGTCAAGGCTTCGAAGGTGGTTTGATGATCGAGAACTACAACGATGTTAAGGAAGGCGATCAGATCGAAGTCTTCATCATGGAAGAAGTTCCGGTCAAATAGCCTTTTGGGTGAGTAGGAGGGTAGTACAATGGCACAATATCGAATTGGCCGCGTTTCTCAAGAAATACAAAAGGAAACGACGGATATTTTAATGAAGCGTGTACGTGATCCACGTGTGGCTGGCGTTACTATTACTGGCGTCAACGTCACTGGTGATCTACAACAAGCAACAATTTACTACAGTATTCTTTCGGATAAGGCCAGTGATGGTCAAAAAGCACAACAGGGCTTGGAAAAAGCAACTGGCTTGATTCGAATGGAGTTAGGTCAGCGAATTCGTTTGTTCAAGATTCCTGAACTAACTTTTGCACGCGATGAATCGGTGCAATACGGTAGCCGGATCGATGAATTGATCAATCAATTAAATCGTGAAGAACACTAATTTTAAATTGATCAGGACGTAAAACAATACTGTTTTACGTCCTGATTTTTTTACATAAATATTATTTAAGTTAACGTTAGAATGAGATCAGTCTAATCCCGATTATGGTCAGTTATGATCATATTTGAGTAGTACTTAGTCGCAGCTCTTTTCTGGTTGATGAAGCAAATGTGCTATAATAATTTAGTTTGCAAGATGGCACGATCCGAGAATGCGGAGGAACAATAATGAACGGAATTTTACCACTATATAAACCACGTGGCATGACTAGCCATGACTGTGACGCACAGCTACGCCATTTATTTCATACGCGTCGCGTTGGTCATGGTGGCACCCTTGATCCAAATGTTGATGGTGTATTACCAATTTGCATTGGCACTGCAACTAAGGTCGTCGACTATTTAGTTGCCAGTGGTAAAACTTATCAAGGTGAAGTGACCTTAGGTTTTGCGACCACCACAGAAGATCTTGATGGTGAGGTGGTTGATAAAACACGACTTAAAACTGCATTTTCTAATGCACAAATCGACCAGCACATGAAAGCGTTTGTTGGTGAAATCACGCAGATCCCACCGATGTTTTCAGCTGTTAAAGTTAACGGCCGCCGTTTATATGATTATGCTCGTGCGGGTGAAACGGTTGAGCGACCACAGCGACAAGTCACGATCACAGCGTTTAAACGGCTCAGTGAACCACAATTTGACAGTGCTTCAGGGACACAAAAATTCCGGTTTGAGGTCAGTTGCTCTAAAGGGACTTACGTGCGTACCTTGGCGGTTGACCTAGGCCGTAAACTTGGTGTTGCTGCTGTCATGTCGGAATTAACCCGAGTACAAAGCGGCGGCTTTACGCTAGCAGATACGGTTGATTTAGCAACTGTGACCGAATTAAGTGCTACCGATCAATTGATGACGGTGTTACGGCCGATGGAAACAGCTTTGAGTGCCTATCCGCAGGTTGAATTAACAGCGGATCAATGGGATAAAGTACAACATGGGGCTTTCTTGCTTGGCGCTGAGTTGACGCCACTTACTGAAGCTGTAGCGTTAGTTTACGCAGGGAAAATTAAAGCATTATATCAACCAGCCGTTGAATATCCGCATCTTTTTCAACCTGTAAAAATGTTTTTATCTAATGATTAACTTTATTTAGATTGGAGTCATAGTTAATGAAGATCGTTCGAATTCACCATCCATACGCACCAGAGCAAATTACCACGACGCCAATTGTATTAACACTAGGTTTTTTTGATGGTGTCCACCTTGGTCATCAAGCGGTGATCAAACAAGCAGCAGCACTTGCTCATGACCAGAAAATACCGCTAGCGGTAATGACGTTTAATCAACATCCAGGATTGGTATTTCGTCAATTGGCTGCTGAGCAAATGAAGTATCTAACGACTACTGATAGAAAAATCGCATTGATGGACCAGCTAGGTGTTGATATTTTATACATCGTTGAGTTCACATCCGCCTTTAGCGCGCTAACACCAACTGAGTTTGTTGACCAATATATTATTAATTTCCATGCTCAGATCGTTGTTGCTGGCTTTGATTATACCTTTGGCCCGCAGCAGGCGACTATCCAAGATCTACCGCGCTATGCTAAAGGGCGTTTTCAAGTGGTTGAAGTGGCTAAGCAACAGGTCGATGCCGAAAAAATTAGCTCGACGCATATTCGCCAAGCAATTGCAGCAGGGGATGTTGACCAAGCAGATAAGCTGTTAGGTTACCCTTATCAAAATAAAGGTGTTGTCGTGCATGGTTTGGCCCGTGGCCGTACGATTGGTTTTCCAACGCTTAATTTAGCGATCAATGCGGACCAGCATGTTCCAGGAATCGGTATTTACGCCGTTAAAATAATTATCGCTGGTCAAGAATATTCAGGTATGGCTTCAATTGGCCGTAATGTTACGTTTGGTGACAATCACGCCGTAACGGTGGAGATTTATGTATTTGATTTCAATCGAATGGTTTATGGTGAACAAGTGCAGGTTGCTTGGTTTACACATTTACGTGGCGAAATTAAATTTGCTGACGCTGCAGGCTTGGTGGCCCAATTGAAACAGGATGAGCAGCATGTGCGCGACTATTTTGCCACTCATAGTGGGCGGGTGAACTTATGATCGGTGCATATATCCATATTCCCTTCTGTGAGCATATTTGCTATTACTGTGATTTTAATAAGGTGTTTTTAGAAGGGCAACCAGTGGATGACTATGTCGACTGTTTGTTGCAGGAAATGCGTTTGGTGACGGCGGCACATCCCGAGAAAACAATTGATACATTATATGTCGGTGGTGGCACACCAACGACTTTGACGCCAGTTCAGTTAGACCGTTTGCTTAGTGGCATGCAGGAGATCCTACCATTCACCGGCCAGGAATTTACGTTTGAAGCTAATCCCAATGATTTATTGACCACTGATAAGCTGGAAGTACTGTATGCTCACGGAGTTAATCGACTGAGTATTGGCGTACAGTCTTTTAATGATGACGTGCTCAAAAAAATTGGTCGGATCCATCGTAGCGCTGACGTTTATACGGCAATTGCTAACGCGCGTAAAGTTGGCTTTGAAAATATTAGTATTGATTTAATTTTCCGCTTGCCTGGGCAAAGTATGGCTGATTTTACGGATAGCTTGGATAAAGCGATCGCGCTGGATCTGCCGCACTATTCGACCTATTCACTAATTTTGGAGCGTAAAACGGTTTTCTATAATTTAATGCGTCAAGGTAAATTACACTTGCCGTCTGAAGATGTTGAGGCCGATATGTATGAACTGGCTTTAGAAAAGTTTGCTCAAGCTGGTCGGCCACAATATGAAATTAGTAATTTTGCTCGACCTGGCTACGAATCGCAACATAATCTGACTTATTGGCGTAATGATAATTATTTCGGCTTTGGAGCTGGTGCTAGCGGTTATCTAGGCAAGGAACGCTATCAAAATTTTGGTCCGATCCAGCAATATTTAACGCCGCTACATAATGGCCATGCGCCTGTGTTGCAACGCCACGTATTGCCACGTAGCGAACAAATCGAGGAAGAAATGTTTCTCGGCTTACGCACTGTTGCGGGTGTCGATAAAGCACGTTTTGCGACTAGATTCGGCTTACCGATGACGGCGCTATACGGCGTTACAATTGCTGAGTTAGTGGGGCGTGGATTATTAGCGGAAGATGCGCAACATATCTATTTGACCCGACGAGGGGAATTTATGGGCAATGAAGTTTTTCAGGCCTTTTTGTTGGATGATGAAACCTAACTAAAATCGTAACCTAGCGTTACGATTTTTCTGCTTTCTAAGGTGAAGATTGTTTAATTTATCCGTCGTAAGACTGATTTTGCATAATTTAGCGGAAAAAACGGCTGTTACCTTGACTTAAACGAGCGGAGTTGTTATATTAATAATTGTGTTAGCACTCAAAAGCATTAAGTGCTAAAAAGAGGTGGTTCGAATGCTGACCAAACGACAGTTGATTATTTTAAAGGATATCGTCCGTTTGTATACTGAAAGCGGTCAGCCTGTCGGTTCCAAAACACTGTTGGATCAACTACCGATGCACGTTAGTTCGGCCACAGTGCGTAATGAAATGGTTCGTTTGGAAGATATGGGCTTGATTGAAAAAACGCATCTATCTTCTGGACGTGTCCCTTCAACTAAGGGTTATCGTTATTATTTGGATCATTTAGTCGAGCCTAGTGGTGTTGACGCTAATGATTTGGCTTTGATCGAGACTTCGTTTGATCAAAGCTATCTCCAAATTGATCAAATTATTGCTCAATCAGCAAAGATCCTTTCTAGTTTAACTAGTTATACTGCGATTTCTTTAGGGCCTGAATTACGTGATGCGCGGTTAACCGGTTTTCGCTTAGTTCCATTAGGCGATCATCAGGTGATGGCAATTTTAGTGACTGATAACGGTGCGGTGGAAAATCAAATTTTTAGTGTACCACATGAATTGGACAGTGAAAGTTTGGAAAAGACCATTCGGATCATCAATGATCAATTGATCGGCTTGCCGCTGACGGCAGTCATCCAAAAGTTGCATAGTGATATTCCGCAACTTTTGACTCACTATATGATCACGCCATCCGGTTTTCTTGATATTTTTGGCAATGTCTTGAAAAAGGCTGCTAAAGAGCGTTTCCATGTTGATGGCAAAATGAATTTGATCAATCCGGCAACAATCAAAAATGTTGATCAATTGAAGTCGCTGTATGCGCTGATTGATCAGGATGCGGATCTAGCTGAATTGATCGGGGTGCCTGATCAAGCGATCGAAGTGCGCCTAGGTGATGAGCTGACCAATAATTTGTTGCATGATTTTAGTTTGATCACGGCAACTTATGAAGTCGGTGACCACGGTAAAGGGATGATTGCTTTATTAGGTCCTACCAGCATGCCATATTCGCGGATGATCGGTTTACTAGACGTTTTCCGTGAAGAATTGGCAAAAAAAATAACTGATTATTATACCCATCGTGGGGAAGAGTGATCATTGGAGGTGAATTTGTTTGGCTAAAAAAAAGCAAGCGGCCGTTGATGATACCTTAGCGCAAAATGCTGACTTTCCGTCAGAAAAAGACCTGACCGCGGATGCGCAAACCAGTACCGCAGCGACTAGCGCAGATGCTAAAGCAGCAACGACGGAAACTGCAGCAGAGAATCAGGTACCAGATCCACAAGCTGAGCAGATCAAAGCGCTACAAACTCAAGTTGACGCTACGGAAGATAAATATCTGCGGGCCGAAGCTGAGATTCAAAACATGAATACGCGGTTCAAAAAAGAACGAGAACAATTGCTTAAGTACGAAGGTCAAAGCTTGGTAAAAGATATTTTACCAGTGATAGATAATTTGGAACGAGCATTAGCGGTCGATGTCAACGATAAAAATGGTGAACAGTTGAAAAAGGGCGTACAAATGGTTTATGATCATTTAGAACGCACTTTGAAAGAGCACCAGATCGTTGAGATCACCGGCACAGATGAGACCTTTGATCCGACCCTTCATCAAGCCGTGCAAACGGTGGCTGTGGAAGGTGATCAAAAGCCTGATACTGTTGTACAAGTATTACAAAAAGGCTACAAGCTCAAAGATCGCGTCATCCGACCAGCAATGGTCGTTGTCGCACAATAAAAAAACTAAAATTGGTAAAAGAGGTTAGGAATTTATGGCTAAAATAATTGGTATTGACCTCGGGACGACTAACTCAGCCGTTGCCGTGCTTGAAGGTAACGAACCAAAAATCATCACAAATCCAGAAGGTAATCGGACAACTCCATCCGTTGTTTCTTTTAAAAACGGTGAAACTCAGGTCGGTGAAGTGGCTAAACGCCAAGCAATCACTAACCCAAACACGGTTGCTTCAATTAAACGTCACATGGGTGAAGCTGGCTATAAGGTTGAAGTTGACGGTAAGACTTATACACCACAAGAAATTTCAGCGATGATCTTGCAATACATCAAGAAATTCTCTGAAGATTACTTGGGTGAAGAAGTTAACGATGCCGTGATCACGGTACCTGCTTACTTCAACGATAGCCAACGCCAAGCAACTAAAGACGCTGGTAAAATTGCTGGTTTAAACGTACAACGGATCATCAACGAACCAACTGCTTCAGCCCTAGCTTATGGCTTGGATAAAGGCGACGCTGACGAAAAAGTCTTAGTTTATGATTTAGGTGGCGGTACTTTTGATGTTTCCGTCCTTGAATTAGGCGACGGTGTATTTGAAGTATTATCAACTAATGGTGATACTAAACTTGGTGGGGATGACTTTGACCAAAAGATCATCGACTGGTTAGTTGCTGAGTTCAAAAAAGATAACGGTGTTGACCTAGCCAAAGACAAGATGGCGTTACAACGTTTGAAGGATGCCGCTGAAAAAGCTAAAAAAGACTTATCTGGTGTTAATGAAGCTCAGATCAGCTTGCCATTTATTTCTGCAGGCGATGCTGGCCCATTACATTTGGAAAAGACATTATCTCGTGCTAAATTCAACGATATGACTGCTGATCTTGTTGCCCGCACTAAGGTACCATTTGACAACGCTTTGCGCGATGCTAAATTAAGCTTAGGCGACATTGACAAAGTCATCTTAAATGGTGGTTCAACACGGATTCCAGCCGTTCAAGAAGCTGTTCAAGAATGGACGGGCAAGGAACCTGATCGTTCAATCAACCCTGATGAAGCCGTTGCCTTAGGCGCTGCCGTTCAAGGTGGGGTCATTACTGGTGACGTTAAAGACGTTGTTTTACTTGACGTTACGCCATTATCATTGGGTATCGAAACTATGGGCGGTGTCTTCACTAAGTTGATCGACCGCAATACAACGATCCCAACTAGTAAATCACAAGTCTTCTCAACCGCTGCTGATAACCAACCAGCCGTTGATATTCATGTCTTGCAAGGCGAACGGCCAATGGCAGCTGATGACAAAACATTGGGTCGCTTCCAATTAAATGACATCCCCGCAGCACCACGTGGCGTTCCTCAGATCGAAGTTAAATTCGATATTGATAAGAACGGTATCGTTAATGTTTCTGCTAAAGATATGGGTACCCAAAAAGAACAAAAGATCACGATCAAGAGTTCTTCAGGTTTATCTGACGAAGAAATCGAACGGATGCAAAAAGAAGCCGAAGAAAACGCTGACGCCGATAACAAGAAGAAGGAAGAAGTTGACCTACGTAACGAGGTTGAACAACTACTCTTCACAACTGATAAGACGTTGACCGAATTGAAGGGCAAAGTATCTGACGACGAGATCAAACAAGCCGAAGATGCTAAAGAAGCCTTGAAGAAGGCTCAAGAAGAAAATAACTTGGACGACATGAAGGCTAAGCGCGATGATTTGAACAAGATCGTCCAAGACTTATCCGTTAAAATGTACGAACAAGCGGCTAAAGAACAACAGGCTAAAGAAGGCGACGCAGCCGGCGCTGATGGCCAACCAACTGGCGATGCCAAAGCCGACGGCGATACTGTTGACGGTGACTTTGAAGAAGTCGACCCAGACAAAGACAAAAAATAGAATGTGACGAAGAGCGCTCAATTGCTGCTCTACGGAACATGTTGGTTCCAAAGTAACCTAGTTTGCAACGAAAAGCCAAAAGCCATTGCGGCTTTTGGCTTTTCGTTTAATCTATGGTATGCTTGATGAAGTTTTTTTGATGGTAACGGAGCGCAAATCAATAATTGCGCAAATTTCTAGGAGGTTCTTAACACGCATGGCGGATAAAGATTATTATGAGACTCTTGGGGTTAGCCGCGACGCCTCACAAGATGAAATTAAACGCGCTTATCGCAAGCTTTCAAAGAAGTATCATCCTGATTTAAATAAAGCACCTGATGCGGAACAAAAATTTAAAGATATTTCTGAAGCTTACGAAGTTATCGGTGATGCTGACAAACGAGCACAGTATGACCAATATGGTTCAGCTGGTCCACAGCAACAAGGTGGTTTTGGTGGTGGTCAAGGTTTCGGCGGCTTCGGTGGTGGTCAAAGCTTTGGCGGCGGTGGTTTCGATGATATTTTCAGTCAGTTTTTTGGCGGCGGTGGTGGTCAACAGGCCAATCCCAACGCGCCACGGCAAGGGTCTGATCTACAATATCAAATGGATCTGAAGTTTGAAGAAGCGGTTTTTGGTAAGGAAACGACCATTTCATATACCCGTGAGTCAACCTGTCATACCTGTAACGGTACTGGCGCTAAACCAGGAACGACACCAGAGACTTGTCATAAATGTCACGGTTCTGGCTATGTTCAAGTCGTACGGCAAACACCATTGGGCCGGATGCAGTCACGTGAAGTCTGTGACGTTTGTCATGGTACTGGTAAAGAAATTAAAGAAAAATGCCCAACTTGTCATGGCTCTGGTCATGAAGAAGAACGCCACAGTGTTAAGGTCAAGGTCCCAGCTGGGGTCGAAGATGGCCAACAAATGCGCTTATCTGAACAAGGCGAAGCTGGTGAAAATGGCGGCCCTTACGGTGATTTATTCATTGTTTTCCGAGTGGCACCTAGTAATAAGTTTGAACGTGATGGCGCTGAAATCTATTTAGAAGTGCCGATCAGCTTTGTTCAAGCAGCTTTAGGCGACGAACTTCAAGTCGAAACCGTTAGTGGTAAAGTGAAACTTAAGGTTCCAGCGGGCACACAAACGAATACGACTTTCCGTTTGCGGGGTCAAGGTGCACCGCGTTTACGCGGTAATGGCCGTGGTGACCAACACGTTAAGGTGAAAGTGATCACACCGAAGCATTTGAATGGTGAGCAAAAAGATGCGCTTAAGTCTTTTGCAGTTGCCAGCGGTGAGGACATGACTGAAACTGAAGGCAGTTTATTTGATAAACTGCGCGATACTTTTAATGGTGGGAAACGTAAAAAATAAGTTTGTAACAGGTAGCGTTTGGCTACCTGTTTTTTATTAGCTAGCGTAATCTAAATTGCACCTGAGTAGCGAGCTTGCTATAATTTAGAGGAACAGTCAGTGTGAGTTAGCCATTTTAAAGTTCACACTCTCATGGAGAAAGTAGGCAGATAATGGATATTAAAGCGATGCAGGCACGCCAAAAAAATATTCGCAACTTTTCGATTGTTGCCCATATTGATCACGGTAAATCAACTTTAGCCGATCGGATCTTGGAGCTGACTAATACCGTTGCTAAACGCGATATGGAAGCACAAATCTTGGATACAATGGATTTAGAGCGTGAACGGGGCATTACGATCAAATTAAATGCGGTGGAACTAGCTTATCAAGCTAAAAACGGGCAGACGTATACATTTCATCTGATCGATACACCAGGACACGTCGATTTTTCTTATGAAGTTTCGCGCAGTTTGGCTGCCTGTGAAGGCGCCGTTTTAGTTGTCGATGCGGCGCAGGGTGTCGAAGCTCAAACTTTGGCCAACGTTTATTTGGCCATCGATAATAATTTAGAAATTATTCCAGTGATCAATAAAATTGATTTACCAGCAGCCAATCCTGAGCGGGTCAAAGCTGAAATTGAGGACGATATTGGCATTGAGGCGCAGAATGCAGTATTAGCCAGCGCCAAACAAGGCATTGGTATCGAGGAAATCCTTGAACGAATCGTAACCGATGTTCCTGCACCAACTGGTGATTTAGCGGCACCACTACGCGCGCTAATTTTTGATTCAGTTTACGACAGTTATCGCGGTGTTGTTTTGAACACACGGGTATTTGAGGGTGTGGTTAAGCCTGGCGATACAATTAAGCTCATGCAAAGCGGAAAATCGTTTGAAGTCACTGAGGTCGGTGTGATGTCACCTAAGGCGGTTCAGCGTGAGATGCTAATGGCTGGCGATGTGGGCTATATTACTGCCAGCATTAAAACAATTCAAGATACCGAAGTTGGGGATACAGTCACGTTGGCGAACAATCCAGCGACTGAAGCGATTCAAGGTTATCGTAAAATGACGCCGATGGTCTATTGTGG
The DNA here is from genome assembly GCF_003946385.1 of Loigolactobacillus zhaoyuanensis. Taxonomy (GTDB): domain Bacteria; phylum Bacillota; class Bacilli; order Lactobacillales; family Lactobacillaceae; genus Loigolactobacillus; species Loigolactobacillus zhaoyuanensis. Next base: position 2,771 of record NZ_RHOE01000024.1, on the reverse strand, counting down.
GCTATATCCAGTTGATTCTTCTAAATACAATGAATTACGCGAATCGTTAGAAAAACTGCGCTTGAATGATGCTGCGTTGTCATTTGAGCCGGAAACTTCTGAAGCGTTAGGCTTTGGCTTCCGTTGTGGTTTCTTGGGCCTACTGCATATGGACGTGGTACAGGAGCGATTAGAGCGTGAATTTGACCTAGATTTGATTACGACAGCGCCATCGGTTATTTACCACGTGAATTTAACTGATGGTACTCAAAAAGTTGTGGCTAATCCGTCAGAAATGCCTGATCCTGCAGCAGTAACTTCGATTGAAGAACCGTTTGTTCATGCTTCGATCATGGTGCCTAATGATTATGTGGGCGCAGTGATGGAGTTATCGCAAAACAAACGGGGCGACTTTGACACTATGGAGTATCTTGACAACAATCGGGTCAACGTCATTTATCATTTACCTTTATCGGAAATTATTTATGATTTCTTTGATAAGCTAAAATCAAGCACTAAAGGTTACGCATCGCTAGATTATCAAATCGAAGGCTATCGTGAAAGTAAACTGGTTAAAATGGATATTTTACTGAACGGTGAGGCCGTTGATGCGCTTAGTAGTATTGTCCATCAAGATTTTGCTTTCAATCGTGGTCGGGCGATCGTTGATAAATTACGGACGATCATCCCACGTCAACAATTTGAAGTTCCGATTCAAGCAGCGATTGGTAATAAAGTAATCGCGCGGACCAACATCAAAGCGTTGCGTAAAAACGTATTGGCTAAATGTTATGGTGGCGATATTTCCCGTAAACGTAAATTGCTGGAGAAGCAAAAACGAGGGAAGAAACGGATGAAACAGATTGGTTCCGTAGAAGTCCCACAGGAAGCGTTCATGGCTGTTTTAAGAACTGATGAGGAAGAAAGTCATAAGAAATAGTGGCTTGCATGAAAACGGGATTTTGCATGAAGACTATTTTCCTACGCTGAGCTATATTCAGAGAAATATGTAAAAAGCCGACTAGATAATTTATCTAGTCGGCTTTTTTGTGGAATCAAGCAATGATTTGTTGCAACCATTGTTGAGCTGATGCTAATTCAGGTGGGCTGATCGCATGAGATTGATTCGCTTCAAAAATAGTTAAATCAACCTGTGCTTTGGTCAGCGATTGCGTCAACGCTTGAAAATTAGCGGCGGAAACAATTGGATCAATGTGGCCATGCGAGGCCCAAATTTTAACGTCATTTAGCGACGCAACTGAAGAATATTGCATTAGCTGCATCGGGTGTAATAAGATACCAGCCTTGAATTTGGCTTGGTTGGTCAACCAGGCGTGAGCGGCCATATTGGCGCCATTGGAATATCCCAGCACGATCATTTTGCTAACCTCTAAGTCGTGCTTTTCTGCTAATTCGTCGATGGTCGCGAGTAACCAAGTGGTTTCGCGAGCCAAGCTATCTAGATCAAAGCCGCCAGTTGTTGTATGGGCAAAGTAGCGGGTACTGCCTTGTTCAACTAAGCGGCCGCGAATACCCAGTAATGGGCTATCTGGCGCTAATTGTTGGGCCAGCGTTACCAGATCATCCTCATAACCGCCAGTACCATGGAGCATTAAAATTGGCGCTTTAGTGGCTGCACCAGCCTTAAAATAATAATTAACGTTATCAGTCATATTAGTCAATTGCTTTCTTATCGGTATTGAAAGGAACCAGGTGAGCTTCAATATCGGCGCGTTGTGCTTCCAGAAATGGCGGTAATTCTAAATGAACACCAGCTTCTTCGTAAGTTTCATCAACTAAGAAGCCAGGGCCATCGGTCGCAATTTCAAATAAGACACCGCGACCAGGGCGGAAGTATTCTGATTTAAAGTAGAAACGATCAACAAAGCCAGATTGCGCTAAATGAGCGGCCTTGATTTTTTCGATCCATTCGCGTAGATCAGCTTCATCAGGCGTACGGAAGGCTAAATGATGGACGGTACCATAAGCCTGAATTTCATCTTCAGGTAATTGCTCGTCAGCAATAATTACTTGGGCACCATGACCGCCATTGTCAACTTCATACAAGGTTTGATTACCGTCAGTCGCAACTTTTTCAAACCCAAGTAAATTAATTAAAACGTCATCCATTTTAGCAGCGTAATTCACGGTGATGCGCATCGGCCCTAAACCACTGATGGCAAATTGTGCTGGGACTGGGCTATTCAGATAAGGGGTACCAGCAGGAACGCCGTGATTGGTTTCATCGGAGATCAATTGATAGCGTTCATGGTCAAAATCATAGAAACGCAAAGTTTTAGCGCCAAATTCCGTTTCAATCGGTTCATGTTCAATTTGATGTTCAGTAAAGCGTTGTTGCCAATAATCTAACGCAGCATCATTCGGAACGCGGAAACCGATGCGGTCGATACTGTTACGACCCTTAGTGCCTTGAAAGAGGTTAGGAAAATCGAAAAAGGTAATGTCGGTTCCAGCGCTGCCGCGATCATCGGTGAAGTAAAGATGATAAGTTCGAATATCGTCTTGATTAACCGTTTTTTTGATCAAATGTAAACCGAGTACGCCGGACATGAAATCAAACATTTTTGGTGAACTTGAAGTGATTGCCGTTAGATGATGTAAACCGAGTAATTTAGCCATAAGCCTGAATTATGCATATGCATCAAATTGATTGGCCAAATTATCAGTTTTACGTAATTTCTCTATATTCACGACTTGGGCTAGTCATGACTAGCCAAGTTTGACTTAATTTAGTTAGTTTGATTAGTTTTCATACTTGATCGCGTCAAAAA
>NZ_RHOE01000023.1 GCF_003946385.1 Loigolactobacillus zhaoyuanensis | reverse complement strand
CGCGCCGGCAAACTGGCTATCAAACACCCAAAGAGCTTTTCTCTGCTGCTTCCGCCGGTTAAGTTAAATCCATAAAATATGAATATTAATGAAAATACTGATTTAATAGGATTTATCGTGTGGCTAATTTGTTCTTGCAATTTGGGGTTAAAACTGTGACTTGCTGTAGTTCAATCGATAATGGAAAGCAAGCACACTGTGTGGCGGGTAAGTTCTAATTTTAATGTTCACTAAACAGTGTTGATGAGAACATTATTTCATGAATTAGGTCAAACGTTTTAGCTGACTCAGTTAGGATTAACGGACAGTGGTTGATGATTCGTAGTTTCAAAGCTGATTATATGCGCATAAAAATATCGATAAAATAGTTTTTTGACTATTTTATCGATATTTTTGTATTTTAATTATCACTAGCTTTGACGGCTAAACAAGTAACCTTTGAATGTGCAAACGTTGCCTGCTGGAATGGAGACGCCAGTGGACCAGATGTGCCGATAGTTCTTAATGGCGGGTTAGGCCATTTAGAACTATGCGTGGCTGGCGAGATCCATTTTTCCGTCCGCTTTTGATTTTATCTAGGAAAAATTAGCTCGCCAACGCGCCACTGTCGCTCGTTCTTAACAACACTACCTACAATTATCTCAATTAGCACTTATTCGCTAAGCAGTGCTTGCTTCCCGTTGTCGATTGAACTATGGCAAAAATCGCCAAGTTCAAGTCGCACTCGTTCCGTCCACTGGCGACGCAATGGAAGCTAACTAACTCTGTAGTATTTTACTTACGGCGCGGTTTCGTTTTCTAATCAGTGACTTGTTCGATCCGGAAAGCTACGATTTGCTTGATCAATTTTACCGGCAAAGGCTGCCCGTACGGAAACTGAATCGTCCCCTTACTCGTCGGGTAGGCCTGCAACTGATCAGCGAAAGCGACGATCGGATCCGGTGTGGGGTAAAAGCCTAGATGCTGCTTCGCTGGAGCAAAATAAACCAGCACTCGACCATTTTGTTTAATGGCCGGCATGTTGTAGGCGATGGTCTCAGTTGCTTGCGGCGCCGCGTCGTGCAGCAGTTCGCGCATAATTTGGGCCACTTCTAGCTGCATTGGGGCTAAAGTTGCGATATAGTCGTCAATTGTTTTCATGAGCCGCCTCATTTCAGTTAGTTTTTAGCGCTCAGTCCAGCCGAAGTCGCGGCAAAATTTTAGCCAGCGGCGGAATGAGTAGAAAATACAAGACTAAATTACCAAAAGCATGAAAAGTATCGAAGTACAGGCCGGCAATATAGTAAGCAACAAACTGCGGCCAACCGCCTAGTAGTGGGTATTGACCAAGGCTAACAAAAAAGCCATAAAGGTAACCCATCAATAAACTAAAAATTGCTTGTAGCCATAAATGTTGCCGCAAAAAAGACCAATGACCGACGAGCCACGTTAGGCCGACCACGACTAAGTACGCAAAAATTTGTGGAACGGTCCAAATACCGAAACCAAGCAGTATGTTGGAAATTAGAATCGATAAAATCGCAATGTAACCACCAGTAACAAAGCCGAAACTCAAGGTCATAAAAATAATAATATCGGTTACCGGCTGAATATTCGGCAAGAATTGAAACAGGTAACGACCAACGACACATAGCGCAGTCACCAATGAGATCATTGCGATGTAACGCGGGGTATAGCGTGGTTTACTTGCTGGCATTTAGCGTGAAGCTAACCTTGTCGTTGGCTTTTAGATAAGTTTGCGCGGCGCCTTTGGGAGCTTGCTTGCCATTTATTTTGTACATCCAGTATTTCTGAGTCTTAGTATTTTGTTTATGGCCGTTGATCGCCGTGATCATACCGTCGTCGTCTTTGACTTTATAAGTTTTTTTCATGACTTTCATCAAGGTCGTTTTGCTAGTCGTAGTGACCTTTTTCTGACTGATTTTTTTATGATCAACTGTCAGTGTGATCTGGGCCTTAACCGTTTTGGCTTGCGCGGCAACTGGCTGGGCACCGACACCAAGTAGACCGACGCTTAACGTAAAGATAGTCGTGATTTTAACTAGTTTTTGCAAAATAAATCCCTCCAATGCTAATAGTATACCAGTGAATTAGCTGACCAAGAATAAAAAATTGGTGTGATCCATGTTAAAATTAATGAGTGCGCAGTAAAAAATACGCCGTCTTTTGGATACAACCAAATTTTTTGTATTTGGGTAAGCCACACTAAAAAGGAGCACGATCATGCAATTAGTTGATGCGCATACGCACGCGGAAGAACAAAGCTATATTCGCTTATTGAAGCGAGAAAAAGTTTACGCCACCGTTAATTGTGCCACCCCAGCTGAATTTGCCCGTAATCAAGCCTGGGTGGGCCATAGTAGCCGGTTACAGCTAAGTGCCGGCATTCACCCGTGGCAGGTGGATCAGGTCACCTGGGCTGAAATGGCGCCGATTTTAGCGCAGGTACCGGTGATCGGTGAAATTGGATTAGATAATGTATGGACCAAAAACAACCCACAACTGCAGCAACAAATTTTCACCAAACAATTGGCCTATGCCGAACAAGCGCATAAGCCAGTGATCATCCATACTAAAGGCTTGGAGCGAGAAACGCTACGAATTTTGAAGACATATTTCAATACTTATTTATTGCACTGGTATTCTAGTACCGAATACATTGAAGATTATTTAGCGTTGGGCTGTTATTTTAGTATTGGCCCCTCATTTGCCACCGAGGAAAGTGTCCATTATTTACTGAATACAGTACCTTTGGACAAGGTATTACTGGAATCTGACGGCATGGACAGCATCGCTTGGGCGCTAAATCAAGAATTGCCGCTAAGCGCCTACCCGCAGATCATGAACGCCGGTATTCAGGCGCTATCACAGGTACACCATATGGCCCCCGCAGCAATTGCGGCTCAGTTAGTGACTAATTTGCAGCGGTTTTGGGCGGGCGATGGCGCAAGCTAGTCGCGAATACTTCTAAAGTTTTTGGTTATGATGACTAATTTAAAAATCCCAGTAATTGTTAGGTCAACTAAAACTAACAATTACTGGGATTACTGTTTAGTTAAAAAATTCGTATCGTTTAGGCAAATTCTACTTTTAGCTTTTTACCCATTGCATGGGCAATTGCAGCTAATTTTTCAAATGAAACATTATCGCCGCGCTCAATTTTAGCAATAGTTGCTTGTGTCGTTTTGGCACGTTCCGCTAATTCGGCTTGGGTTAAACCGGCTTCTTCACGGGCTTTATATAAAGCAATCGCGGTATCTAGTTTTTCTCCTTCAGCTTGAAAGTTAGCTGCAAATTCAGGATCTTTTAATTCTTTTTGAATCAAGTCATCAATTTTCATTTTCAAGCCATTCCTTTCTACTCCACAATATTGAATAATTTATTAGCCTAATACGCTAATAAATTTTGTTGTTACGGACGATGACCATTCAACTACGGTGAAAACCACCTAGTTGAAACATGGCTCGTAATGCTAATGCGTGCGTTATTTCCGTTGTCGGTGTTTTTTGCGTTTTTTTTGTGAAGCCGTGTGTTATAACGTAGCGATTGGATTGAACATGGAAATATAGGGCACGTTGAATATTGGAGCCCAACTTGCTGCGCAGCTCATAAAGGTTAACATCTATTTTCTTAACCCACTGTAATCGTTGTGCCACCAGTAATCCTTGTTCCTCGGTTTTATCAATGGTTCTAAGTAATTTTGCACTATCTTTTTTAGGCAAAGTTCTTAACCATTCAATAAATTCATCGTGACCGTTGGACCTTTTGTAGGACTCAAAAGTTAATCTTTTCATACATGAATTATATTGTATAATTCATATATTGTCAATTATACGAATTATAAAACGCACAATCATTGTGTTAGCGCTATCTAACCGTTAAAATAAAGTTACATGAGTCAAGTTGTAACTTTTGTGAGTAGGGGTGAAGTACATGTTGAAAATTGGCGTACTTGGGCTAGGTAATATTGCCCAGAAAGCTTATTTACCAGTGATGGCGCAGTTGCAGGATCAAGTTGATTGGGTGTTGTGTACCCGCAATGTTGCGAAACTAAAGCATTTACAGCAACAATTTGGTTTCCAGCACACCGCGGCTGATCTCGATGCGTTATTGGCGTTAAAACCAGCGGCGATCTTCATTCACACGCCGACACCGACGCACGCCGCGTACATTGAAAAATGTTTACGTGCTGGGGTCCATGTTTATGTTGATAAGCCAGTGAGCGATAACGTCGCTGAAGTAAAGCGCCTGTATCAATTGGCGGCCCAACAAGGTTTGTTGTTGACGGCGGGCTTTAATCGGCGGTTTGCGCCGTTGAATGCAAAGTTACAGCAACGCCAACCGGCTGAAACGGTGATCGCCCAGAAAAATCGTGTCGCTACTTTGCAGCCAGTACCGTTTGTTATTTTTGATTTAATGCCGCATGTGATCGATACGGCGCTATTTTTACTGGGACAGACGCCGACCCATTACCATTATCGAGTGTTGGCCCAGCAAGGAAACTTGCAGCAAGCTAGTGTCGTGATGGAAACACCGACAGCAACGGCCTATGCGCTGCTCAATATGCAGGCCGGCGCCAACAGCGAAACTGGCGAGCTGCAAAATCCGCAGGGTATCGCGCAGGTCACCGATTTAGCGACGTATACGTTGCAGGTAAACGGCGTGACCACACAGGAACAATTCCCCGATTGGACACCAAATTTAGAGCGGCGCGGATTTGCACCATTGATTCGGCATTTTATCGCTGCGATCCAAGGCAAGCAAGCGAACCCAGTTAGCCCGGCATCCAGTATTTTGACCCATCAAGTTTGCCAGAATCTATTGGCCTACGCGCAAAAGAACGAGCTAACCAAAGCATGATATTAAACTAAAAATCTGAACACCTTTTGGAACACGTTCTTAAAAAGGAGGCTGCTAAATGAATGAATTACTGGCGTTATACGCCGCTACCAAGCAAGCTATTATGCAACGACCACTATCTGTGGAACAAATCAGCACGTTTCGCCGGCAAGTAAAGGAAATCGCTTTGCCGCGTGAAGATAAGCTGGAGCAGGCGCTTGCCGAGTTGATCGATGATAATTTATCATTTCCCCGTTTTCAAATTTTTTATGTGCACAATATCAACAGTGATGGCAGTTTATTATCTTACCCGATCCATCCCACCAATTGGCAAGCCATGGAACCGCAGCAGCGCCAAGCGTTTGAGCGTAATGCCTTCATGTATCAAGGCCAAGCCGTGGATTTGACCACCGCAACTGAATTAATTAAAAAAAGCTAGCCATCAAGTGGCTAGCTTTTTTTGATCAATTTAATCTGCGGACAAGGCATCGATCGGATTTAGCCGTGATGCTTTGCGCGCTGGTAATAAGGCAGCAATAAAGGAGATCACAATAGCTGCGACGACAGTGAAGATCACGTTACCCGGCGTGATTTGGACCATATTGAATTTAACGATTCCGTACAACACATGGTTTAGCCCGAGCATTGCTGCATAAGCCAAAACAAGTGATAATGCAGCCGAGAAGAGGCCGATCAAGACGGATTCAGCAGTGAATAAACGGCGAATATCTTTTTTACGTTCGCCTAGGGCGCGCAAGATCCCGATTTCTTTGGTTCGTTCGGATACCGACATATACATGGTCACGATGATCATCAGTGCAGAAACGATCAGGGAAATACCGGCGATCGCAGCAAGTACGATCGAAGCGATGCTGACATATTGGTTAACTGTGTCGAGAATATCGCCGACTGTGATCGCGCCATAATTATACTTGCCGTTATCTTTCAAGCCACGAATATGGGTCGCTACTGATTTCACTTTGTTGGCGTCCTTAACGTTGACTGAAATAAAGTTGGCCCGGGTGTCAGCTTTGGCGGCACTTAACAAGTGATTCATCGTGCTGTAATTAGTCGCGGCGATCGCGCCAGCTTGACCGCCGTTAGCAAAACCAACCACGGTCAATTCAGCACTGGCTTGAACGGGATGATTATTTTTATCGATCCAAGGAATTGTGACCTTAACTTTTTTACCAAGTAGCTGTTTGTAGGTTTTTTGACTGGTTAAGGCAATGGCCTGCGATTTATCGATCAAGATCTGATCGTTTTTTGGCGCATGACCAGTTTTAACAGTGTCGCTGGCAAAAGCTTTGGTCCAGGTTTGGATATTGGCACTATTTTGGTTTTTATCTTTGTAAGAGAGCGTATAACTACTCAGTTGGTAGCCAGGTTCGACCTGATCGACGCCCTTAACTTTTTCCAAGCGCTGGACTTGTTGCGGCGTGAAAAAAAGCTTGCTGGGGTCACTACTAGATTGGGCCAACTGCTGTTGAAAGGCGGTGTTGCTCATTTTCTTACCAGTTGAGTTTTTCATAACGGTGACTGAGTTTGGATTGATCATTGAATTGATCTGATCCTGAATAAACGCATTGACGCCGTTACCGATACCGCTAAATAGCAATACGGCGAACAGGCCGATCGCCGTGCCCAGCATGATCAACGAATTACGCCAGAAATTGTAGGATAAATGCTGAAAGGCGTTTTTATAGCTGGCACCCGCGGACAGTACTTTAGGTTTGATATCTGGTTGTTCGACCGTTGTGGCAAAAGCCGGCTTCAAACGAGTATCGTCCTCGATCTTACCATCGGCTAAACGGACGATCCGCGTGCCGTAGTTGGCCACGTCCTGCGAGTGGGTGACGGTAATGACTAACTTACCTTCGGCGGCGATGTTTTCTAAAATTTCCAAAACTTCGGTGGTGTTTTTAGAATCTAAGGCACCAGTTGGTTCGTCGGCGATGATCACCCGTGGATTGCTGGCCAAAGCGCGGGCGATGGCGACACGCTGCTTTTGCCCACCAGATAATTGGTTCGGGTGCTTTTTAAGCTGATCACCGAGGCCGACTTGTTTAAGTAAGTCGGTAGCGCGCTCTTTTTTCTGGCGGTTGTTTAGGTTGGTCATATTTAGTGAAACCAACACATTATCTACAATGTTTAAATGACTGATCAGGTTGTAGGATTGGTAAATATAGCCGATGGTGCCGCGGCGATAGTCGTCGAGCTGCTTTTCTTTTTTATGGTCCAATAGTTGACCGTCAGCGCGCACTTCACCGTCAAAGTTACGGTCGAGCCCGCCAATGATATTCATCAGCGTTGATTTACCACCGCCGGATTCGCCTAAAATCGAAACGAATTCACCGAGCTCGAAGTCGAGATCGATCCCGTTTAAAACCGGAAACTCTTCTTTGCCTAAAAAGTAGGACTTATGAATGTTATGTAATTCCAAAAATGCCAAGTTGTTGCCCTCCGACTTTCAATAAATGTTAACCGTCAGCCGCTGCTGATGGGTTAGAACGTAGATTTTAATTCTAATTAAAACGTGCTTAAAAAAACAGATTCTTGCGCCTAGCTACGGGTGTGGACCTTATTGCTAACCCAGGCTAGTGCTCAGAATCTAAGTGCTTTTTTAGGACACTCTAAATATAAATGTTGCTGTAACGGAGTGTATCCGGCCAAGGTGGTGACAATAATCCAACTTTAGGCGGATTGTTTTTTCTGCAGTAACTGGATATAAAAAACGTGCTTGCAAGACCAACGATCAGCTTGCACACACGTTTCTGTTTTTATGCTTTACTTTTTTTCATATTACGGTAACTAACGACATAGCGGCCATTGATTTCTTCCATGATCTTTTGGGTGATATTGCCGCCAACTTCTAACTTGACCAGCGCGCTATTAACGTATTTCTTGGAGATAACGCCAGTGCAGTCGGGAATACCTTGTTCTTTGGTAATGTCGACATGATCGCCGGTGACGAAACGTCGGCTTTGCTCATTCTCTACTGGGGCGGTATTATTAGGTTGTGCCACTTTAATCCTTCTTTCATAATTGACACTGAAACGCATTAGCTTAAGTATAACACTTTTCCAGGTTGTCTTAGTACAGCGACGACTTAAATTTAGGCAGTTGTTATTAATGGAAACGCTTTTAAAATTTAGAAATGGGGTAATCACATGCGACCTATTACACAACAAGTTGTTCTACTGACTGGCGCATCATCGGGAATTGGTGAAGCGACGGCGATTCGGCTGCGCCAACGTGGGTTTATCGTTTATGCAGCAGCGCGGCGAGTAGCACGCATGCAGCATTTAACTGGCTTAGGCGTACATCCTTTAGCTTTAAATGTAACGGATGAAGCGTCTTTAAAAAATGCTGTCCAGCAGATCATGGATCGTGAACAGCGGATCGATATTTTGATCAATAATGCCGGTTTTGGCGAATACGGTGCAGTGGAAGATGTGCCACTAGCTGATGGTCGGCGCCAATTTGAAGTTAATGTTTTCGGCGTGATGCGGCTGATCCAGCTAGTGTTGCCGATCATGCGCCGTCAGCGTTCTGGCCGCATCATCAATACGTCATCGATCGGCGGTAAGATCTATCAGCCGCTGTCAGCGTGGTATATGGGAACCAAGCACGCGCTGGAAGGGATGAGCGATTCACTACGGATGGAAGTTAAGCCATTTGGCATTGATGTGGTTTTGATTGAGCCGGGGATGACTAAAAGCGAGTGGGCTGGGATCGCTAACGGTAAGCTGATGCAAGTATCCGGCAAAGGTGCCTACAAAAATGCTGCCCGCGATATGACGGCATTGTTAAAGCTATTCGCCAAAATTGGGTCAGCGCCGACAGTAATTGCGGATCTGATGGAACGCGCCGCTACTGCTAAGCGCCCGCGCACACGCTATGTCGGCGGTTTTGGTAGCCATGCGTCATTGCTCAGTCGCCGCCTGTTGTCTGATCGACAATTTGACGTTATGATGGCGGTGACACTCGGCCTAAGTTATCAACTGTATCACCATAAAAAACGCAATAACTGACACAAAATAATTACGGTATGTTAACATTATCTTTATAATTATTTGCTATACTACAAGCAAATAAGGCGCGGAAATTTAATTTAGAACACTGTTTAAAATTCTGCAATTAAAGAATGAGGGAAAAGTTTGAGAACACAGAAACTATGGCATGGCTTATTACTGCTAGTACCGCTTGTGGCAGTAGTGATCGCCAGCCTTTTGTTTGTCGGCTGGCATACAGTGCCAACGGAAACATCAGCCCCAGTGGCGCTAGAAAATGGCTGGGATAAATTAACTAAACAGCAACCAGTTGCATTCCAATTGCAAGTGGTTGCGAAGGCACAGCGGCCAATATTGCCCACCGGCTGCGAAATCACGGATGTGGCCATGCTGTTAGAGTTTCGCGGTAAGCCACAAAGCTTGACCCAGATCGCCAATGCGCTTCCGTATACCGATGATCCGGAAACTGGCTTTTGGGGAAACCCATTTAACGATACTGGCTACACGATGTACCCGCCGGCGTGGCGCAGTTATTTTGAAAAACACCTGGGGAGCTTTACTGATCTTTCCAAGCAACCTGTAAGTAGCTTCCGCCGGCAATTAGCGCAGGGTAAGCCGATCGTTGTCTGGGTCGAAATGCATGGCTTCCCAGCGCACGCGATTTTGCTGACTGGCTATTCCGAGGAAACCTTCGTCTACAATGATCCCTATACGGGTAAGTCTAACCGCCGGATCAGTAGTCAACGACTTTGGACTCTAATGGCGTCACAACACTATCGAGCGATGACCTATTAGAAGCGTTAAGCTGTTAGCATTACCCGCAACTCACCAAATAATTCTAGAATCTGACTTAGAGTCTTAATGGCTTTAAGTTTTTTTTATTGACTTAGGCGCAGCGACTCGCTTCAATAATTCTTTTTAACGCATAATACGGTTCTCTACGAAGTTTAACTATTGTTAGATTAAATATTTGTAGCAAGTATGCTACAATCAAGGAGAAGAATCGTATGGTGAAACCAGAATTTGATTGGGGAGAACAGTTCGATCGTTAGCGAGAAATTCAAAAAGCTCAGACGATTCGCGATACGATTATGTTGAAAAAGCGAACTTTATAAAGTGGGGGAATATTATGAGTAAAAACAGTGCCGCAATTAAGCGACGTTTAGCCGCAAGCCCGGAATTTAAACAAGCCTTCGCGGCTGAGCAGGACAAACTCGATTTAGCTGACTTATTATTTGAATTAAGAACTCAAACTGGGCTAAACCAAACGGATTTTGCAAAAAGAGTCAATAAGCCACGCTCGACGATTGCCCGAATTGAGGCCGCGACAATGGAGCCTTCATTTTCGCTACTAGCCGATATTGCCCAAGCACTAGACAAGCGTCTAGAAGTACGGATAGTCAATTTACCGCGGGAAACTGCGTAGTAAGACCAGCATAGATATAAAGATGGCTACGTTTTTTTAGTTCAAGCGCGCTAGATAACGCGCTTAACTTTGATCGTATGTGATAGCCGTAATTTAAATGTAGACAAACTTGCGTAAGTTATTGCGCTAGGACATAAGGCTCGATATACTGAATGCAACTGGAGGTGGGCGCATGGCGCAAGAAAATGAAATTTTGGATACTTGCTTGATAGCGGGACGAATCATGGTCGAAAGTGGTTCGGAAATGTATCGAGTTGAGGATACAATGCGGCGCATGGCCGCTAATGCTGGCGCTATGAATAGCCAAATTTTTTCGACACCAACGGGGCTGCTGATGGCATTGCCGACGCAAGATGCCGTTCAGATCCAACAAGTGACGATGCGCACGATCAATTTGGAAAAAGTTGATCGAGTCAATGATCTGTCGCGGCAATTTGCTGAACATCAAGTCACACTCAAGCAATTGCATCAGCGCTTAACCATGTTGGATCATGATGTGCCTTTCTTTCCGGTTTGGCTGCAGATCATGGCCGCCGCTTTGGTCAGTTGTACTTTAATGATCATCTATGGTGGCGTGTGGGCAGATTTCATACAGAGCGCTGTTGTCGGGGCCGTGGGTTATGCGGTATTTTATTTTATCCGTGAACATTTGGCGGTCAGCTTCCTCAGCGAATTTATGGCTGCTTTTACAATTGGCTTTTTGGCTTGGGTATTGGTTCATTGGCATTTCGGCCAAAGTCTAGATATGATCATCATCGGCGCAGTCATGCCGCTGGTTCCCGGCGTGGCGATCACCAACGCAGTGCGGGATATGCTGGCTGGCCATTTACTTTCTGGTATTGCGCGGGGGATGGAAGCTTTATTTAGCGTTGGTGCGATCGGTATTGGCATTGCTTTGATTTTTCGATTTTTTTCATGATCAACGTGATCACTTAGTTTTGAAGTGGTGGAGGTGTTAAAATGTGGTTGCAACTTTTGTTACAAATTGGGTTTAGTTATTTAGCTACAATTGCGTTTGGTATCTGTACCAATGTCCCGCGGCGTGCGCTGAATGCCTGCGGGATAACCGGCGTGGCTGGTTGGTTAGTTTATTGGGGCTTGTTACAATTTAAGCTGGGGCACATGTTGCCCAATTTAGTCGGTGCTTTTGTGATCGCGCTGGTCAGTTTATTTTTTGCGCGGCGTGATAAAATTCCCGTGATCATTTTTAATATTCCTAGTTTGGTGCCATTAGTGCCTGGTGGGATCGCTTATCGCGGCGTCCGGGCATTTGTGCTGGGTCACTATACGCAGGGGCTTGGCTTTGCGGTACAAGTCTTGATGATCTCCGGGTCGATCGCCGTTGGCTTTATGCTGGCGCAATTTGTTAGCGCCCCGCATCAATTATTGAAACGCCGCGATTAAGTATTGCGACTGTCACTAAAATTTTACAACATTGTAATAGTATTTTCGTGAAAATGATGATATAACAATCGTAAGCTAAAACCAAGTTGGGTTTTGGCAAATCTGATCGACGACAACCATTGGGGGAGTGAACGTGCTTTTTAATAAAGCAATGGATTATGCGGTAACGGGTGTTTATACAGTGGCAGATCAGCGTAAAACTGAGCGCTGCGTGATGCATAACGCGACAAAGCGTGAGGCCAAGCAACAAATGCTGAATTATTTAACTAATAAATTAAGTCAGTCTGACGGTTCATATACAGATATCGTTTCAATCAACGTCACAAAGCCAAGTACAGCTGAATCTAAAAAATAAAAATGAATGACATTACCAAAGGTTGCGCTGGCGATTTTTGGTTTTTTGTATTTTAACGAAACATAGCGGAAAAAATCATGCCGCAAGAAACATGGCGCTACTCCACTTTAGTGGAAGATAGTCAGCATAGCCCGCTGATCATCTTTTATGTTCCGGACGATGTCCATTCTTGTGGCGAAAATCATGCCGCAAGAAACATGGCGCTTGCTATTGTTAAATCGAACCAGCTATAATGGGTCTAGGATAGTTTAGGCTAGACCAGAAAAGTGAGGTATAAGTGAAGATGAGCGCAAAAAATACGCAGGATCCATTAGACTTTGAAGTGCAGACAATGGCATTTCGGCGGCTGTTGGTTGCCGTAGATGAGGATGATTCTACTTCATCGATTCGCGCCTTTAATTATGCAGTTACGCTGGCTAAGTCGTATCACATCCCATTGGCCGTGGTTACGATTTTAGAAACTGGTGATTTGAATATTTATGATTCATTATCGCCAGATGTTTTAGCGGATCGGCGTGAGGAAGTTTTAGCCAAGGTTAATCGCTATGCCGAAAAAGCCAAAGAATTCGGTGTGATCGAAGTTTCGTCATTAATTGGTGAAGGCAAGCCCGGCAAAGTGATCGTTGAGCAAGTCATTCCAGATTGGCGACCAGATTTATTGATCGTTGGTTCAGAGACCAAGGATAAGAGTCGTCTCTTTATCGGCTCACAAGCGAGCTATATGTCGCAAAATGCGCCATGTTCAGTGATCGTTGTGCGCGCTGATGACAACTACAATGCATAAAAATTAAACAATAGGGCGCCGACAGCGATGTCTGGTGCCCTATTTTACATATCAAAGGAAGTGTGGCAGTTGAAGTATCCCAATAGTTATTTAGCGCGGTTTATCGCCCGGCCGAATCGCTTCATTGCAACTTGCCGGCTACATGATGAATTGGTGCAAGTGCACGTCAAAAATACGGGCCGCAACAAAGAGATCCTACAGCCGGAAGTACCAGTGGCGCTAGTCAAAAGTGATAACCCACAACGTAAAACGCAATATGATTTAGTGGCGGCTAAGGTGGGGACGCGCTGGATCAATATTGATAGTCAGGCGCCGAATCAAGTGGCGTACGACAGCATTCAATCTGGCTTGATCCAGTTGCCGGGGATTGCGACCAGTGATATTTTAACCTTGAAGCGTGAAGTGACGTTTGAGGATGCGCGCTTTGATATTTTTGGCAGCACCGCCACCCAGCCTTTCTTCGTTGAGTTAAAAGGTGTGACCCTTGCTAATGGCCGATTAGCGGCTTTTCCCGATGCACCTACTAGTCGAGCGGCCAAGCATGTCGCAACCTTGATCCGTGCGCAACAGGCGGGCTATCAAGCGTATCTTTGTTTTATCGTCCAAATGAGTGGCATCAGTAAGGTGACGATTTATCAACAGCGTGATCCAGATTTATATGCCGCAATTTTACAGGCGCAAAAAGCGGGCGTACACCTGCTAGCATATGGCTGCACAGTGACGCCCGCAACATTAAATGCGGCTTATCCAATAACCATTGACTTAGCGCAACCTTTTACTGAAGTTGGCTAGCGGCTAGTGAATCGAGATTCTGTTGAATATAAGCGGCTGAATTATTGAAAGCCTGCTGTTCTTCAGCGCTTAAAGTCACATCAACTGTACTTAAAACACCGGCACGGCCGATCAATGTTGGCTGACCAATGTATAATTGATGTTCAGCATTCCAGCTAGAAACGGGCAAGGTGATGTGCGCGTCACTGAAGATCGCTTGCACCACGGTCACTGCTGCGGCTGCGATACCGTAGCTAGTAAAGCCTTTACCACTAATAATTTGCCATGCGCGACTGCGGATGGTTTTTTCTAGTGCCGTAATATCCGTGTTATGTTGTGCGAGCACTTCTTTGATCGGGCGGGTGGCGACTGTGATCGTGGACCAAGCGGTAAATTGAGATTCGCCGTGTTCGCCAAGATTATAGCCTTGAATATCTTGTAAGGAAACGTGTAATTCGCCAGCTACTGCGCGGCGCATCCGCATCGTATCCAGCACGGTACCAGTACCGAAAACTTGTTGCTGCGGCAATCCGGTGAGGCGCTGCAAGTAAGTCGTGACCACATCACACGGGTTAGTGATATCCAGTAAAATACCATTAAAGCCACTGGCCATAATTTTAGGTGCAGCTTCCTCAGCAATGCGGCTGGTGATCTTCAATTCAGCTTGGCGATTGTTTTTGCCGTCGCTAAAAATTGAGATATCGCCGGCGGCCATGATCACGATCGCGGCATCGCGTAATTGCGTATAATCTTGTGTTGTAATTTGCGTGTGTGTGACTAGGCCTGCTTGCGTGTCCTCTAAATCTAACTTTTCTGCTTGGACGATCTGATCACTTTTATCGATCAAAACGAGTTCGTCAGCGATGCCTTTAGTCACTAAAGTATACGCCACAGCAGCGCCCACATGACCAAGTCCAATAATTCCAATTTTACGCACGAAAAAAACCTCCTCAAAATTAGCGCTAGTCGACAAAAATGATGTCGCCACGCGATAGTAAGCGTTAACTTAACGCTTTTAGTATACGCGGAATTATTGGCTAAAACTTTTTTGTGAGGAGGTTCTAATCTAAGCCTCATTTTGTCTCAGTAGAAATAAAAAATCGCAGTGGCGGCTAATTTAGTCACCACTGCGATTTGCTGCTAGTTATGTTGTAAAGCTGTTTTGGTTGCAACTGGCTGTTCTTTTTTGACTTCCTTATTGCGCCAATAAGAGGAAAGCGTAGAACCGGAAATATTATGCCAGATACTGAAAATGGTTGATGGGATCGCCGCTGCTGGATGGAAATACTGCATTGCTAGCGTGGCACCCAGCGCTGAATCTTGCATACCAACTTCAAACGTGATGGCTTTACGTTGTGGGTAGTTTAAGCGAATGATGTGGGCAAACAAGAAACCTAGCGCATAGCCAGAAAGGTTATGTAAGATAACGACTGGGATAACTAATGCTGTTTGGCTAGTGAATAAATTCGCTTGGTTGGCAGCGAAAACAGCGCAAACGATCAGTAAAATCGCAACTTGTGAGACTAATGGTAAGACATGATTGACTGCTTCGATTTTTTTACCGAATATGGTGTGAACTAAAACGCCTAAGAAAACAGGTAATAAGACGATGCGGATCGCGCCTAAGAATAGGGATGCAGCGGGAATCGTCACCCATTGGCCGGCATAAAGCATCAGTAGGGAAGGCAACATGATCGGTGCCAACAAGGTAGATAACATACCGATGGAAACATCTAGCGCAACATCACCGCCAGCTAAGTAGGCCATTACGTTGGAAGAAGTCCCACTAGGACAAGAGCCAACTAGGATCACGCCGACTGCAGTGGGGCCGGATAAATGAAAAATCAAGCATAATAAGTAGGCGATACCTGGCATGATCACGTAATGTGCAACGGTGCCGGCAATAACTGGCCAAGGTTTACGTAAGATCCGCGCAAAATCCTTGCGGGACAAGGTAAGGCCCATGCCGAATAAGACAACGCCTAATAGCAGTGATGTATGTGGCGCAATTGCGGTGCCGAAACCAGGCGCAAAGAAACTAAACGCGGCGACCACCACCACTAATAGGGTAAACCATTTACTGACCCAATTACCAACTGATTCAACTTTCTGCATAAAAAAACCTCCAATATATTTTAACGGCATCATTTACGATACGAGCTGTATTATTTTTAATGTACACCTAGTGCGATTCGGGCGTAGCGACTCATTTTATCAACGCCCCAAGCGGGTTCCCAGACAAGATCAATATTAACGGCGGCGACTTCAGGCAATTCAGTTAGCGCGTTATCGATCATTTGTTCCAACACATCCGAGATCGGGCAGCCCATAGTGGTTAAAGTCATGGTGACGGTGGCAATGTTAGCAGTCAAACTCAACCCGTAGATCAAGCCTAGATTAACCACGTCACAACCTAGTTCTGGATCAATAACGCTGCTTAAAGCGTCCAGCATACGATCTTGTAAAGCGGTGGCACTATTTTCTGACAATGGTAATCGGCTCCCTTCCATTTTTTTGACAGTTAGGAACAAAAGTAGCTATTCGGGCTTGCTAAGCGTCAGTTTCTGGGCCAAATAATTCGTCGGCGCCTTTCATGATGCCGCCTGTGTTAGCAGAGGTGACTAAATAAGTGTAACGAGCTAGGTAACCTTGGCGTACCTTCGGCTGGAATGGCTTTAAATCTTTACGGCGCTCCGTAAATTCAGCTTCGGAAACGTTGACGTTTAGCGTACGGTTGATCATATCGATGGTGATTTCATCGCCATCGTGAATCAGCGCGATCGGCCCACCTGCCGCAGCTTCTGGCGAAATATGACCAACGGCGATTCCGTGCGTGGCACCGGAAAAACGACCATCGGTGATTAAGCCAACATCACGGCCAAGCCCACGACCAACAAGATCAGAGGTGGGGTTCAACATTTCTGGCATACCAGGGCCACCTTTAGGACCTTCGTAACGAATGACGACCACGTGCCCTTTTTGAACAGTGCCGTTGTCGATTCCTTCGACGGCAGCATCATGTGAATCAAAACAAATTGCTTTACCGGTGAAGACCCGAATGTCTGGATCAACGCCGCCGACTTTAAGCACGGAGCCATCTGGCGCAATATTGCCGTAAAGCACGGATAAGCCGCCTTCGTTGGAGTACGGATCATCCAGTGGCCGAATAACTTCGTGGTTCAGACTTTTGGCACCGGCCACGTTTTCGCGGAGCGTTTTACCAGTAATAGTGGGCCGATCAGGATGGATGATGCCACCTTTTTCGATCAATTCATTAATGATCGCTGGCATGCCGCCGGCTTCGTGAACGTCCTGCATTGTCCATGAGGAAGAGGGGGCAATTTTAGCCAAAAATGGGGTCTTAGCAGCAATTGCGTTGATGTCGCGCTCGCTGTAGTCAACGCCAGCTTCATGAGCGATCGCCAAGACGTGTAAGACGGTGTTAGTTGAACCTCCCATCGCCATGTCAAGTGCGATACAATCATCAAAAGCTTCTTTGGTCAGCAAATCACGTGGCCGAATATTATTTTTAACCACGGTCATTAATTGTTTAGCGGCTTTGCGGACTAGCTCGCGGCGTTCATCAGAAACGGCTAAAGCAGTCCCGTTATACGGTAAGGCTAAGCCAGTCATTTCCATCAGGCAATTCATCGAGTTGGCTGTAAACATGCCGGCGCAGGAACCACAGCTGGGACAAGCGTTTTGTTCAAGTTGTAAGAAGTCATCCTTACTTAGTTTGCCGGACTTAAAGGCGCCGACCGCCTCAAACATGTTGGATAAAGTAACGGCTTTGCCATTTGGATCCAATCCAGCTTTCATTGGCCCACCGGAAACGAAGACGGCTGGAACGTTGGTGCGTGCCGCCGCCATCATCATGCCAGGCGAGATTTTATCACAATTTGGGATGTAGAGCACGCCATCAAACCAATGGGCGTTGATCACAGTTTCTGCCGAATCAGCAATAATTTCTCGACTGGGTAACGAGTAGCGCATGCCGATATGGCCCATAGCAATGCCGTCATCAACGCCGATGGTATTAAATTCAAACGGGATACCGCCGGCTTCGCGAATTGCTTTTTTGGCAACTTCGGCTAGTTCACGTAAATGGACGTGGCCAGGAACGATTTCAATATAGGAATTACAGATTGCAATGAAAGGTTTCTTCATGTCATCAGGGTTTTTGACCTGGCCCGTTGCGTATAATAGGCTGCGCCCTGGCGCCCGATCATCGCCGACCGTAATTTCGTCACTACGCTTCTGCATATCTTTACCAGAAATCGAAAAATTCAAGGTGTCACTCATTTGATCAGCTCCTTTTATGATTATAAAATGTGAATAAGTTAATAAAAGATGTAATGGATTGAATACTAGCACCAATATTTTTAAGCGTCAACCTTAAAAATAATAATTAGTTTTTTTGTAATGTACTGTTGAAAAGGAGTTTGTAGCTGTGTAGAATGAACCTCAATCGAAATAAAATTTAATTTTTATCTAATCTAAATGCTGTGACGAGGAAGAGTAGTCGCTGGCAGTACCTGAACAGAGAGCCTTGTAAGCTGAGAGAGGCAGTACTGTTAGTAACGAAAGTAACCTTTGAGCTATCTGCTGAACAAAGTAGGCGGGATTGGGAGTGCCCATTATCGCACCAACGCATCAACTCTAGAAAAGATGAGCTAGCTCGTTGCTATGTTTGTGTTTTATCTACAGGTTTCAAGCAAACATCGCATTCTGTTTTTTAGAAGTTTGTGCGCGGCAGAGGCATTTATGGCGACATAAATGTAAATTAAAGGTGGTAACGCGCGAAAGCGTCCTTAATGATCTGATTCATAGATCATTTTGGGCGCTTTTTTTGTGGCGTATGCCAAAAAGACGTTTATAACTAACTGAGCGATCAGCGACCGCAGTGTGCGTTCGCCGCTGACAGCTAGGACCACGTTCCCGCAACGACCTTTAGATTAGATTGTTCTTTGACAACTGAATCTTGAAGGCGGCGTCTGAACTTAATCTGATCAAGCTTAATTTAGAGAGGGGAATACCATTATGGAAACAACTTATGAAATGATCGTCTGTACGAACTGCAATCACACTGTCCCTAGCGGTAATTTCTGTACTTGCTGCGGTCGGCATCTCTTTGAAGAACAAGGACATAATAGCTGCAGTACCAGTTTCTGTGTGAATTGCGGCGCCCAAACACCAAATGCAAAATATTGTAGTACCTGTGGATTTAAAAAAGATTTTGATCGTTATTTTTAAAAAAGTGTTGACAATGAACTGAGACTAAGTGTATTATGAGCGATATAGAAATTTGATTACATTTAAATTAATAATGTGTTGACGAGCAAAAGTATTTTTCGTAACTTGGGTAAGCGAACCGCGTTTGGTGAGAGGCGGTACCAGTAGCGTTGAAGAAAATCAGCTCTGAGCAATGAATCGAAATTTTAGTAGAATTCACTGGCTGCCACCATTATCTGGCTAGCGTATCGGCAAATTTGCCTGCACGTGAAGAGGTGGTTACAGCAATGTAGCCGCGAATAAAAGGTGGTACCACGTTTATAACAACGTCCTTCAAGATAGTAATTTTATCTCGAGGGGCGTTTTTTTGTTTTTTAGGCAGAACGTTGGCAACGATAATTTAAAGAAATTAAAAAAGGTGTTGACATTCTTAAAAAATAGAGTAAATTAAGTTACATTAATTCTAATTGTTTTTTAATCAAAGGCGGAGGTGAGCAGATGCAAGCACCAGAAGAACAAACCATGCCAGTACGTAATGGCGCTGAATTATTGCTTGATACATTAACTGCACAAAATGTCGAAATGATCTTCGGTTATCCGGGTGGCGCGGTCCTCCCGCTGTATGATGCCGTTTATCGGCAACAATTTCGGCACATTCTCGTTCGACATGAGCAAGCGGCTGCCCACGCCGCTGAAGGCTATGCCAAAGCAACTGGCCGCCCCGGCGTCATCTTTGTTACTAGTGGTCCCGGTGCAACCAACGCAATTACCGGAATTGCTGATGCAATGATGGATTCAACGCCGCTGATTATTTTTACCGGTCAAGTTGGCACCCAGGCCATTGGGAGTGACGCATTTCAAGAAGCCGATATTTTAAGCATGACGGCGTCGATCACTAAAAATAATTATCAAGTTCATGATGTTCGTGAACTGCCGCGCATCGTTAATGAAGCTTTCTACGTTGCAACAACTGGTCGAAAAGGGCCGGTGTTGATCGATCTGCCCAAGGATATCGCTAATCAAACAACTAATGCACCGTTTCCAGCACAAGTTAATTTGCCGCAATATCAACCGACACCAACAATTGATAAAAAAAGTGTCGCGCAGCTAATGCAAGCTTTGAGCCAGGCCCATAAGCCAGTATTATTAGTCGGCAATGGCGTTCACGCCGCCGCAGCACAAACGGAAGTCCAACGTTTCGCGCAGCGTTACCAAGTGCCAGTTGTGGCAACATTGTTAGGGCTTGGGATCATGGCAACTGATGCACCATTATTTTTGGGCATGGGCGGTATGCACGGCACGTATGCAGCGAACATGGCATTAACGGAATGCGATCTACTGATCAACATTGGTTCACGCTTCGATGATCGCTTAGCTACGGCACCACAAAAATTTGCGCCCCACGCCACGATCGCGCATATTGACATTGATGCTGCGGAGATGGACAAAGTCATCCCAGCTACCTACCAACTAGTCGGCGATGCCAAAGCGGTTTTGAAGTTAATGTTGCGTAGTTCAGCAGCTCGGCCAGACGTTGCGGCCTGGCAGCAACAACTACAACAGTGGCAAACGCAACATCCAATGCACTATCAAAAGAGTGCAACGGAAATCAAGCCACAGCAGGTCGTCCAATTAGTGGGCGAGTTAACTCATGGCGATGCTTACGTCGTCACTGATGTCGGTCAGCATCAAATGTGGGCGGCACAGTATTATCCATTTAAGCACCAACATCAACTGATCACTAGCGGCGGCCTGGGCACAATGGGTTTTGGCCTACCGGCAGCGATCGGGGTTAAGCTAGCTGCACCGGATAAGCCAGTGGTATTGTTCGTCGGTGACGGTGGCATTCAAATGACTAGCGAGGAACTAGAAGTGATCGCCACTTATGATTTGAACATTAAAATCATCCTATTAAATAACCATACTTTAGGCATGGTTCGCCAATGGCAGGACCTGTTCTATGATCAGCGGCGTTCGGCAACGATGTTTGAACATCAGCCTGATTTTATGAAATTAGCTGATGCCTACGGACTAAAGGCATATCATCTGACTGATCCGCAAACAGTAGCAACTGATCTAACAGCTGCTTTTGCAACAACACATGCGGCACTGATCGAAGTTGCTATTCCAGCGTTAGAACCAGTGATGCCAATGATTGCGCCGGGCCACGCGAATAATGAGATGATGGAGAGTGATTAGATGCGACGAGTGCTCACTTGTTTATTAAGTAATGATCCAGGTGTACTGAATCGTTTCACCGGAACGCTGACTCGGCGGCAAGTTAATATTGACAGTATTTCGATCAGTCCGATTGGCGATAAAAGTGCATCACGGGTAACGGCAGTCATTTATCTAAATGATTTAGCAGCGGCCAAGCAGTTGGTTGCACAATTAAATAAGCAGATCGATGTATTGGAGATCGATGATATTACAGAACAACCACATATCGAACGTGAATTGGCGTTGATCCGCGTCAATGCCGCAACGAACAAACGGGCGGAGTTGTTCGCAATGGTACAACCATTTCGCGCTGATGTCGTCGATGTCGCGCTTGATTCATTGATGATACAAATTACTGGATCACGTGAGAAAGTTAACGCATTACTCCGCGTGGTTCAACCGTACGGAGTTACCAAAGTAGTAAGAACCGGGGTTGCAGGCTTTACCAGAGCAGAAGGATAGAGAGTGCGACGGAAAGCGCCCAACTTCTGGAATATAACCTAGCTTGACGATAAGTGACACGGAGTGGCGCGTTCGCCAAGCGTAGTTATATGGAGGAAGTTGCTTTCCGGAGCACGTTTCCGCTATCCAGTGTCAAGCACACACTATCTCAAAAAAGTCTGAGCACCAGCCGTACCACTAATTGTAGGTTACAATTTTAATTTCAACCTATTATATAGGAAGAAAGACAAAAGTTTGCACTAAGTTTGGTTACAGAAAACAGTGTGGTTACTGTTTTCAATTCGAAAAATGGAGGGTTTTATATGTCAGTAGAAATGTTATACGAGAAGGATGTCACCACTAATTATTTAGAAGGTCAAACGATCGCCGTTATCGGTTATGGTGCGCAAGGTCATGCCCAGGCAAACAACTTCCGCGATTCCGGATTCCATGTTGTGATCGGTGTTCGCCCTGGTAAGTCATTTGATAACGCTAAAAAAGATGGCTTTGAAGTTTATTCAGTTGCAGAAGCAGCTGAAAAAGGTGACGTTGTTCAAATGCTGACACCTGATGAAGTCATGTCGGACGTGTATAAGAATGAAGTTGCTGACCATTTAAAACCAGGTAACACGCTTGGTTTCTCCCATGGTTTCAATGTTTATTACAAAGAAATCGTTCCTCCAGAATTCGTTGATGTTACGATGATGGCACCTAAAGGCCCAGGTAACTTATGCCGCCGTACTTATAAAGAAGGCTTCGGTGTTCCTGCACTTTACGGTGCTGAGCAAGATGCAACTGGCCATGCTGAAGACAAATCAAAAGAATTAGCTAAAGCCAATGGTGCTGCACGTGCCGGCTTACTTAAGACAACTTTCAAAGAAGAAACCGATGAAGATTTATTCGGTGAACAAAACGTCTTAATGGGTGGCGTTACTGCCTTGATCGAAACTGGGTTTGAAGTTTTAACTGAAGCTGGCTATTCACCACAATTAGCTTACTTTGAAGTTGAACATGAAATGAAACTGATCTGTGATTTGATCTATGAAGGCGGCTTTAACAAGATGTACGCTGACTGCTCAAATACATCAGAATATGGTTCATACGTAGTTGGACCTAAAGTGGTTGGCCCTGAATCTAAACAAGCGATGAAGGATGCTTTGACCGATATCCAAAACGGTAAATTTGCTAAAGACTTTATGGCTGATTACCGTGCTGGTTTCCCAGAACTTTATCGTTTACGCGAACGTTCAGCTAACTCACAATTATCACAGGTTGGTGCTGAATTACGCGCACATATGCCATTTGTTACCGAAGCTGATAAATACAGTACTAAATAGCGCATTAATGGCTATAACAGTTTGAACTGATCGTAGAAAAGTGAGTCAAGGATACTTGGTCCCTGACTCTTTTTCTTTACATACGTCGGTCTGATCACGGCGAGTTTTCATCAATAACACATATGAACGATTACAGTAAATTGAAAGGATGTGACTAGATGGTCGCCGTACAACAAGAATCTGCATTACTCACTAAAACTGACGTCGATAAAGCTTATGAGGTGTTACGGCCGATTATTCGCCATACGCCGTTACAATATGATGTTTATTTATCGCAAAAGTACCACTGTCAAGTTTACTTAAAACGAGAAGACTTACAAAGTGTCCGTTCCTTTAAAATTCGGGGTGCTTACTACGCAATTGCTGATACACCAGCAGAACAGCGCCAACGCGGGGTGGTCTGCGCCAGTGCCGGTAATCATGCACAGGGGGTGGCGTGGACCTGTCATCAAATGCAGGTACCCGCAACGATCTTTATGCCAGTGACTACGCCGAAACAAAAGGTCGGGCAGGTAGAATTTTTCGGTGGGGATGATGTCACGATCAAGCTGGTCGGGGATACGTTTGACGCGGCAGCAGCGGCAGCAGAAGAATTCTGCCAGCAGCACCAGCAAACTTTTATCGCGCCATTTAACGATAAACGCACCATGGCTGGCCAAGGAACGTTAGCGTTAGAAACGTTGGCTGATGCAGATAAAGCTGGGATCGACATTGATTACCTGTTTGCAGCAATTGGTGGTGGCGGCCTGATCAGTGGTGTGGCCGCTTACGTTAAGGGCACCAATCCTGCAACTAAAGTCGTTGGCGTAGAACCAGCCGGCGCAGCGTCAATGCAAGCAGCACTGGCAACTGGTGGCCCAATCGCACTAAGTGAGATCGATAAATTTGTTGATGGCGCTGCGGTGCAAAAAGTCGGACCGCTGACATATGCCAATGTGAAGGCATATGTCGATGACGTGATCACGGTTCCTGAAGGCCAAGTGTGTAGCGCGATTTTAGATTTATACGGCAAAGAAGCAATTATCGCGGAGCCTGCTGGCGCACTAAGTGTAGCTGCACTAGCCACACAGCAGGAAAAAATCGCCGGTAAAACTGTTGTCTGCGTGGTTAGTGGTGGTAACAATGATATTAACCGGATGCAAGAAATTGAGGAACGTTCTTTAATTTTTGAAGGTTATCAACATTATTTTATCGTTAATTTTCCCCAGCGACCTGGGGCTTTGCGCGAAGTAGTCAACGAGATCCTGAGCCCAGATGATGATATTACTAAGTTTGAATACACTAAAAAAGTTAACCGCGGCGAAGGGCCAGTGTTAATTGGCGTCCGCTTAGGTGATAGGGCGACGTTACCTGGCTTACTAGAACGCTTGTCTAAATTTGATCCCCGCTACATTAATTTGAAAGAGAATCAAATGTTATACACCATGATGGTTTAGGGCGTGATCATGTAGTAGTGGAGGTGAGTTATGACCAAAATTTTAGATTTTCAAAATGTTAGCTTAGAGCGCGGCGAACGAACGATCCTAAATAATATTAATTGGACGATCCATACCAAAGAAAACTGGGCTATTCTTGGACTAAATGGCGCTGGAAAAACCACGCTGTTGAAAATGATCCATGGTGATTTATGGCCCACAACTGGTCGCTTAGAAGTGCTAGGTGGGGTTTTCGGACACACGTCGATCCCAGAATTACAGCGAAAAATCGGTTGGGTCAGCACCGCCCTGCAAGAGGCCTTGCATGTGGGTGATCGAGTCGAAAAAATCGTTTTGTCTGGCAAGTTTGCTAGTATCGGTGTGTATGAGGCTTATACTCAGGCAGATATTGAGCAAGCTAAACAAATTTTGTGCCAAATGGGTGGTGCGGAATTGATCGGCCAGCGATATCAGGTTTTGTCACAAGGTGAGCGACAAACGGTACTGATCGCGCGGGCATTAATGGCCCGTCCGCAATTGCTGATCTTGGATGAACCGTGTAACGGACTGGATCTTTTTGCCCGTGAACGCTTGTTGCAACGGGTGGCCAAATTAGCGGCCGCACCAGATAGCCCAGCGTTGTTGTTTGTATCGCACTATACTGAAGAACTGTTGCCGTGCTTCCAGAATGTGCTGCTACTGCGCGATGGTCAAGTAGTGCGCCAAGGAAGGCGTACGGAATTATTAACGGAAGCTGTTTTATCAGATTTTTATCCCGCGCCGATTCAAACGGCAACGCTAAGCGAACAACGATTAGCGGTTTATCCGCGGTAAAGATCTGTAGCTATAAGATAACATGAATTTAATCGAATGGGAACTTATGTTTGCGTAAGAATTAAGGTTAGTGAGACTAAAAAACGCGCTACCTATTTGCAGGTGCGCGTTTTATGCTTTATTTACTGGCAATATATTCGATTTCGATTAATGCGCCAGCTGGTAGCTTAGCGACTTCCACCGTTGATCGTGCGGGCAGCGTTGCCGCATCAGCGAAAGCAGCAGCGTATAAATCGTTAACTTTGGCGAAAGTTGTCACATCATCAAGGAAAATCGTCGTTTTAATGATGTCAGCGAAGGTCATATCAGCCGCAGCTAAAACTTGACCAATATTTGCGAGCACTTGTTTAGCTTGGGCTTCAATATCGGCGCCAACTAATTTGCTAGTGGCTGGATCAATACCGACTTGGCCAGAGCCATATAGGGTGTTATCAACAAGCACGGCTTGTGAATAAGGACCTAATGCTGCTGGTGCTTTTGTAGTTGCAATTACTTTTTTCATAAAAACTTCACCTCAACAAATAGATTTTGAAAGTGAATTTGGTGGCGTTGCCAAGTGGCTTGGCCGAAACACTCTCTGGCCTAATCATACGTGAAATTAGGTTTAAAGTAAACGCAATTATACTGTGGAAACAGTTAAAGTTAACCATCAATTTCAGAAAGGTGGTTGACAAATCAGTGTGAGATTACTACACTTAATATTAAAATTAGATAATAAAAATCATCGTTTTATAATTTTAAGGGGGAAGCTGCATGTCAGTTAAAGCAAGTGAAGTTGATTTTGATAATTTAGGGTTCAATTATATGGATCTGCCATACCGTTTTCGTGCGTATTATCGTGATGGCAAGTGGCAAGATGAAGGTTTAACTGATGATGCTAATATCCACATCAATGAAGGTTCAACGATTCTACATTATGGTCAAGGCTCTTTTGAAGGCTTAAAAGCTTATCGGACCAAGGATGGTAGCATTAATTTATTCCGACCAGATGAAAATGCGAAACGGATGGCGAAATCTTGCGAACGTCTTTTGATGCCGGCTTTTCCGGAAGATAAATTTGTTGCTGCAGTTAAGCAAGTGGTCAAAGCTAATCAAGATTTTATCCCCCCATATGGTAACGGTGGTACATTATATCTGCGGCCTTATATGGTTGGTGTCGGTGGCAACATTGGTGTCCATCCAGCCCAAGAATATATTTTCTCAATTTTCGCCATGCCAGTAGGTAACTATTTCAAGGGTGGCTTGACACCAACGGCCTTTATTACTTCCGAATATGATCGGGCAGCACATAAAGGGACTGGTGCTAACAAAGTCGGCGGTAACTACGCTGCTAGCTTATTCCCTGGTCAGTATGCCCATCAGAATGGTTACAGTGACTGTATCTATTTGGACCCAGTTTCTCATCGTAAAGTTGAGGAAGTTGGTTCAGCTAACTTCTTCGGCATCACTAAAGACGATGTGTTTGTAACACCAAAGTCACCTTCAATTTTGCCATCGATCACTAAATTCTCACTGTTATACTTGGCCAAAGAACGCCTAGGCTTAGGTACTGAACAAGGCGACGTTTATATTGATCAATTTGACCGCTTTAAAGAAGCTGGCGCTTGTGGGACAGCTGCCGTCATCTCACCAATTGCCAGTGTCACCCATGAAGGCAACAAACACGTCTTCTATTCTGAAACTGAGGTTGGCCCAGTGACTAAAGAACTTTATGATACTTTAACGGGTATCCAATTTGGTGATGTTGAAGCACCTGCTGGTTGGATTCAAAAACTTGAAGATTAAGCAATGACTAAATGCTTGTGCGAGGGCAAACCTGGTGCAGGCATTTTTATTTGGCGGCAAGTTCACAGAAGCAGGTTTTTAGCAATTGCGCGGTATAATGATAGGCGGATGAAGGAGGTGCCTTTTAAATGAAGCTTAGTCGATTACAGGCATTTAGTGACGGCGTTTTTGCGATCCTAATTACGATTCTAGTGATGGATTTTAGAGTACCGCCGTATAGTTCTGGACATTTGTTAGCGGCAGTCTTGCGGCAATGGCCGGTATTAGCGGCATATATTTTGTCGTTTATGTATATCGGTATCTTGTGGTTATTCCATCATGATTTATTCAGCGTGTTTGCTAAAATCGATCGTAACGTTAATTTGTTGAATTTACTGATGTTATTTGCGATCACCTTGATCAATTACCCAACGGCACTGTTGTCGGATACATTAATGCATCATGAGCGTGCTGATCTACAAGTGGCTTTTATGAGTTATGCGGGCGTTGCTTTGTTTATTTCACTGACCTTTTTACTTTTGTATCGCTACTTGAATCTGCATCCGGAGTTGAAGTCGACGCGAGTTAATGCGCAATCGTTTGCTACCATTACTTACGATCCGCTACGTAGTATTGTGATTTATTTTTTATCGATCGTCGCTACTTTCTTTTCGGTTAGTTTCGGCGCGCTACTACTGGTTGGCGGGATTATTTTTCACTTCTACGCTTATCTACACTTAAGCCGGCGCTTGATCGTGTAAAGTTTTTTGAACTACAGGTGCGGAAATGCTAAGATGGGGTCATAACCAAAGTGACTGCTTTCAAAATTAATTTAGCGGCTTTTCCAGTAACAACGGAAAGACACTAATATCTGAAGATTTTAGATTTTTGAAGGAGGAATTATTATGGCAGCATTGCAAAATGATTTGGCACAATTGATTCAGGCACAAGGCGAACAAGGTCCATTTGTTTCTATTTTTATGAAGGTTTCGCCGTATGAACGCGATATTGCTGAAGACAAGGCAACTTTCCGTAATTTGGTACAGCAGGCGAAAAAAACATTTATCAGCCGCTTTACTGAAAAAGCTTGGGCGAGCTACCATGAACAGTTCACAAATGTACTTCAGCAGCAGCGTGCGTTAGGCAATAATGGTGCTGCCAGTATTGTGGTCGTGGTGGGTCAAGCTGATACGTTTATCTATCCGCTGGCTCAAGAAGTGGCGAACAGCGCGCATGTTGGGGATACAGTTTATGCGCTGCCGTTGATCGCCAACGACCAATTCAGTTGGGATTATCATTTGCTTAAGGTCAGCCAAGACAGCATTGCACTTTGGGACGTAACGGAAGGTGTCGCAACACCAGTTGAGTTACCAGCAGAGGCACCAACAACACGTGCGCAAGCTTTAGGGACTGAGCTAACTAATGGCAAAACGCGGACGACACGAACAGGCTTAGGTGCTGGTCAAGCTGTGCACGGTAATGATCCCAAAGAAGCCAGTCAGGCTAGTGATACGCAGAATTATTTCAAACAAGTCGATGATTATGTATTGGCCAATTATTCCAAAACCACGCAGAAGCCGCTTGTTTTATTGGCAGTGAGTGAAAATCAGGCTGTTTTTCGTAAATTAAGTAAGAATAAATATTTATTGAAAAATACCGAATTGAGTAAGGTACCCGCTAAATTAGATCGGCAAACGGTGGCGCAAATCGTTGCCCAAATCAATCAGCAACTGGCTGCCGAAGTTTTAGCTGTGTTACAAAACGAAGTTGATCGTGCCCGTTCCGCTAAAAAATACATTAGTGATTTTGGCGCGATCACGCAACGAGTAACGGAAGGTAATGTAGATACACTGTTTATTGCTGCTGATGCTTACGTTGCTGGGCGCTTGGTTGCTGGCGAGCTAGATACCAGCAGCACTGCGGCCAAAGCGACTAATTTATTAAACGAATTAAGTGTTGAAGTGTTGCAGTTAGGCGGCCAAGTCTATGTCTTACCCGAAAGTGAATTGCAGGCTGATGCCACCGCAATTTTACGACGGCCAGATCAAGAATAATCAAAAAGGATCACGCAGATTGCGTGATCCTTTTTTTGTGGCTCTATACATGGCAGGAAACGATAATAATATATCAATCTGAAATAATATTATTGAGACTATGGCTTAGATAAATAAGTTTTGAGTGATTGAAAGTAATGACGCTTTTAATAGTATTCGCTAGGTAAATGCATCAATTGTAGATCATCTTGTTGCTGAATGATAATTTCATCTGGCAAAATCAAGGCATGATCAATTAGTTCTAGGGCTAAATGTTCTGCTGGTTTGAATTGGTAACAGTACACGTCGCAATGACGTCCTTCTTTAGTGATGACTAGGTCGATACTATAAGGTAAATGGCTACTTTGCGCGCGTAATGAATCATAAAAATTCCAAAGATAATTCGTGAAATAACGGGGTAATTCAGTCTGAACACCGTCTGAAATTTGCCGTGAAAGTGGTCGCTTTCCAAAAATAATATCACATCCCTAAATGAAATAACTGTATTCGTTATCTCTATTCTAGGGAAGATGAAGCTAAAAAACTAGTCAAATGGGTCAATGTCATCAAATTGATATATGGCTTTAATATTTTGGCAATAAGCGGGCTATTTATCTTGATGTGAATGGCGCATTGTTGATGGTTTACCCGCTAGGCGTGTTTGTAAACGGGTATAAAAATGCTGATAAAGCCAAATGGCAATGCGCAACCATAAATAGCCAAGCAATAACGCTGCTATCGTGTCGCTGAGATAATGTGCGCCTAGATAAACGCGGGCGGCGACGACTAATCCAAGCCAAAGACCAATTGCAATTAGGCTAGCCAATCGCTGCCAACGCTTAGTTAATGGACGGGCGAATAGATAATATAGCAAGCTGACGATCATTACAGCGCTGAAAACATGGCCGCTGGGAAAACTGTAACCATTTTCCGGAACCAGTACATGTAATGTGGGCCGTGGCCGGGCAACAACGAATTTAAGTAGCCAGGAGAGCACGCCACCTAAACCAAAAGTGAGCAGCACCCAAAGCGCATCAGCACGACGTTGGAAGTACCACAAGCCACCGATCAGTACGATAGCATAAAGTACTGCCAGCGCAGGTTGTGCGATCACACTAATTAAGCGCATCAGAAAAGTTTTGGTTGGTGTCACGGTTGCTTGCAAGGGTGTTGCCAGCAACTGATCAATGAAGGTCAATGGTGTCGCTTGAAAATGTGCTAATAATGCCAGTATAATTAATATCCCCATAACCACCAGAATTGCCGGTGGTCGTCGTTTTAATAGACGATTCAATCACATAACTTCCTTTATAATTAATCAACTAAGTAGAGAATAACTTAGTTTCAAAACTCCCAGAATCTAGCATACCGTAAAAAACTAAATATTAGCTAAAGTTTTTATCAATTTTTCGCCAACTGGGGGATCGTTTAGCAGGGTGAGTTAGCCTACACTCAAAAAAGCACGACGAAACGTGAAGGGGTGCTCCCTCGCATTTGCCGCGCTCTTTGATTTTTATTTTAGTAGATTTAAGCGAAATTAGCTAGTCTAAATTTGCTAATAAGGCTTCTAATTCATTTAATCGTTGTTCAAAAACTTTGAAAGCTTGCTCTAAATACGCTGTTTGGGTCATATCGACACCAGCTTTTTGCATGATTTCGATTGGGTCTGCCGAACTACCTGACTTCAAATAATTAATGTACGCCGTACGGTCAGCACGCTCGCCGTTAATAATTTTATCCGCTAAAGTTGTAGCCGCGGCAAAGCCAGTCGCGTATTGATAAACATAATAGTTGAAGTAGAAATGTGGGATCCGCGACCATTCCAGCGCGATCTCTGGGTCATTGGCCACTGCTGGACCATAATATTTCTGATTTAACTGACCATAATAATCAGATAAATGTGCGGCCGTCAGCGGAACCCCTTTGGCATCTTCAGTATGAATAAAGTGTTCAAATTCAGCGAATTGCGTCTGCCGGAAAATCGTGCCTTTGAAACCGTCTAAATAGTAATTCAAGATGTAGGCGCGAGTACGTGGATCCGTTTGTTGCTTCAATAAATAATCGGTTAACAGATTTTCGTTTGTCGTTGAAGCAATTTCGGCAACGAAAATAGCGTAGTCACCGTAAACGTAAGGCTGATTATGGTGGGTATAGTGGCTATGGACGGAATGGCCCATTTCATGGACTAGGGTGTACAGATTGTTTAAGTTGTTTTGCCAATTCAATAGAATGTAGGGATTGGTATCGTACATACCAGAAGAATAAGCGCCGCTGGTTTTACCCTTATTTTCTACGACATCGACCCAACGTGTTGCAAATGCTTCTTCAACGATGCTGTTGTATTCGCGACCTAAAACTTTGGTTGCCTTTAAAACTTCAGCTTTAGCTTCATCGTAAGTATAGGACAAGCTAGGCTCGCCGGTTAACGGTGTATACATATCGTACATGTGCAATTGATCAACGTTGAGGATCTTTTTGCGTAAGGCAACGTAACGATGCAAGAGCGGCAAATTCTTTTCAACTTCAGCGACTAACGTATCATAGACACTTTCGGGAATATGATTGGCTGCTAATGCTGCCTGACGGGCGGAGTCGTAATGATGGACCCGAGCCTTGTAGTTGTGCATTTTAACATGTGAAGATAAAGTTGACGCCAAGGTGTTGCGGAATTGACCGTAAACTTTATAAAGTTGCTGGAACACCTGTTTACGGACATCACGATCAGTTGATTCGATCAAAGTGCCGTAAACACCCTGTGATAATTCGACATCGTTGCCCTGGGCATCCTTGACGGTGGGGAAAGCTAAGTCCACGTCGTTAAGCACATCAAAAGTCGCTGCTGAGGCATCGAAAACATCGCTGGCACCAGCTAATAATTCCTCGGCTTCCGCTGATAATACATGTGCACGGGTGGCGGTAACCTGATCTAAATAATGTTCGTAAACCCGCAAATTCGGACTGCTAGCAATATAATCTTTTAATTGATCAGCGGGAATCGCCAAAATCTCGGGTTCTAAAAATGAAACTTGTGCAGCAACTTGTGCAGCTAATGCGCCAGCACGCTGATCCATCGCTTGGTAAGTTGAGTTATCATTATCTTGATTGTGCTTCAAATTGGCATACACATATAATTTTTCTAATTTTCTGTATAAGTCAAAAATCTGGTCTAAACCATCGCTTAAGTCACGGGCGCTATTGCCGAGCGTTCCTTTGCGTTGGGTTACTGCTTCGCCGGCAGCCGTAATTTCGTTAAATGATTCTTCCCAGTCAGCGTCACTACGGTAGACGGTGGTCAGATCCCAAGTTAATTCCGCGGGGACTTGCTCGCGAGTGGGTAATGTTTTAGTGGACATGTAAAAACCTCCTAAATAAATACACTGCTTGTATGGTATCGCTTTAATCATAGCATAAACCAGTTATGAAATGCAGGCAGTGTGTGCTTAAACTGTAATGACGATGAATTTGTAGTGAGAAAATAGGCACAAAAAAACGCCCGCAGCTGCGGACGTTTTGTAAAAGTCTAGATTAAGTAGTAGCTTAGTACCAACCTTTTGAAATCCATGAAGCTTTTGCGTTAACCCATGAACCATAACGTGATGATACATAGCTATCAGCAACTTTTTCTTGGTTAGCGGCTGAGTAATCACCGTTTAAGTATGATGAACTTAATTGGTATTTACCGATAAATTGACCATTTGTAGCTGTGTATGAGCCACCAGATTCTTTGTTAGCAATCCAATCTTTAGCAGCTTGTTCAGCACTTGAAGTTGAGGTTGTTGCAGCTGTTGAAGTCGTAGTTGAAGCAGTAGCAGCTTGCTGTGTTTGTGCAGCTTGTTGTGCTTGTGCAGCGCTAGCTTGTTGTTGTGCTTGTGCATCTTGAGCTGCCTGAGCAGATTGTGTTGTAGTTGTTGTGCCATCAGGAATGTTATAGTCTTGACCAGCAAAGATCAAATGGCTATCAGTGTTGATGTTATTTGCTTGTTCAATGCTGTCAATAGACACGCCGTATTCGTTAGCAAGCTCGGAAACTGTGTCACCAGATTGTGCAGTTACAGTTGCGGCTTGTGCTTGTTGTGCGCCGACCAAGAATAATCCAGCGGCACCGGCTGTGGTGAACATTAACATTTTGACGCGTTTACTTAATAAAATAATAATCACTCCTAAAGGGTTTATGGTTTTAATTTAAGTTATCTACAATTACGACTATCGACATGCGTTGCTAGTTACTATCGATTCAACAGTGATAAGTATAGTGTTGTACTGTAACAAACCAATACCAACGATATTACAAAAAACGGCCAAATTGAAATATCGTTACATTTTTGTAATATTATGTAATGGAAAAATTGTGAAAGCCTAATCCTTTAGTCTTAGATAACTTATGAATATGGATAAATGTCACATAAAAAGCGAATTTTTTTTGAATTTTTTTTTGTTTTTAGCTTAAACTTGCGCACTTATTAACAATTTGTTTAGAAATTAACCGATTTTTAAGCAAATTTAACAGAGAGATGACGATATACATCAGACTGCAATGGTAACGGCATTTACAACTATGCTTCCACTTTTAATGGCTAAATTTCTGTACGGGCATAGTGAAATTAGGCGGTAGTTACTGATCAATATCAAGTGATAATTGACGTGGCTCGAGCAGTTTGTGCGCTTAATGTTTATTGCTAGCTCATATCAAACTCGGATAATAATAGTACAGTAGTTAAATAGCGACGCATAATAAGTGACATTAGTAGGCAAGTACTAGCGTTATTGTTATAATGAACTTTCGCAAAAAAAGGATGACGGAGGAAATGTGATGCCATTCAAATTAAACCAGAACACCAACTGGCGGCTTAATTTTTATTTGATTTTTGGTGGCCAGTTTATATCTAACTTGACCACAATGATCGTACAATACGCTTTTATGTGGTACATCACTGATGTGCTTAAGTCGGCAACTGCGCTGTCGCTATCGACGCTGATGATGTTTATTCCTTGGATCTTTCTGGCACCAGTCGCGGGTGTCGTGATCGATCGCTGGTCAAAAAAAGTGATCATGATCGGAATGGATTTATTAGCAGCGTTGGTGGCGATTGTTATTTCGCTAACGATCAGCCAATTTGCAGGCGGTGCCTTATTGACGTTATTGTTAGTCGCAATTTTCACTCGTGCGGTCACTCAAGTTTTTCAACAACCAACATTAAATACGATCGTGCCGGCAATTGTGCCAAAAGACGAGTTGACTAAAGCTAATGGGCAAATTCAAAGCCTGCAATCATTGACCGCAGTTATTGCACCAGGGATCTCAGCGGTATTGTTTGGTCTGATACCAATACAGTGGATCATTTTGCTAGATGTGATCGGTGCGATATTTGGTTCATTAACGGTTTTATTCGCCTACGTGCCGGTAACTGATAGTAGCCAGGAAGAACAAGTCTCCTTTTTCAAAAATATTCACTTGGGAATTCGGGAGTTAATGAAGCATCGCGGTATTTTTCAATATAGCATTTTATCGCTGATTGCGATCATGTTCATCATGCCCGGAGCCAGTTTGTATCCATTAATGACGACGCAACATTTTGGCGGCACCATCACGCAAGCCGGGATCGTTGAAACAATTTGGTCGGTGGGCAGCCTGCTTGGTGGTATTTTCATCAGTATTTGGGGTGCGGGCAAGAATCGTTTTTACGCTATATTTGGAAGCTTAGTGATCATGGGTGCCACGTTTAGTATTTTCGGTTTATTACCAGCTGGGCTCGGCGGTTTTTGGATTTTTGCTGGGTTAAATATTTTTGCTGGTTTCGGACTGGCCTTCATGAACTCACCCTTTATGGCAATCGTCCAGGAACAAATTCAACCAGAAATGATGGGCCGGGTGATGAGCGTTTTAATGGCGTTGACCAACATTGGCGCGCCAGTGGGGTTAATGTTTGCCGGGCCGCTAGCTGATCAATTCGGTATCGCCCAATTATTTTTGCTAGCGGGAGTAGCCACGTTGCTGGTCGCTGCAGCGGCAGTGCTGTTGCCAGCAGTCCGACAGATCGATAAAGAATAGTTTATTTGAAAACACGCTGACTGCGTGTTTTTTTGTGCGTATTTATCTAGAACTCAAGACGTAAAAAAAGAACCCTTAGCGGATTCCCTTTAAATAATATAGCCTAATTTTTGGGTACTAACAAAATATAGTGACGAATAGTACTAAATAGTATGCCAGCAATCGGAAAAATCAGCCATGATACGGACCAGAGGCCAAAAATAAATGAGCTGATGAAATAAGCAATGATAATTAGTGGCCAGTAAACTTGATATAGGAAGAGATGCGCTTTGGGATTGCGCTGCTTGAGTTCGTTTAGCGCGCGCTCATCGGTATCAGCGATTGCGTAAAAGATGTCAGTTTGCGCGATCCGCGTGTATCCGGTATAAATGACGCTACCATAAATAATCGCAAAAATCCCACTACCAACGATCCAGACAAATGCGGCAACACTTAGTGAATTGAAGTCGGTCACTTGCCAAACTGCTTGTAGAATCAGTGGAAACAAGGAAATAATACACAAGGCCACACCGGCGACCAAAGTAATGGTAAAACTGCTAGTGTTATCTTGCTGGTGGGCGCGTGCGGTTGCCTGAATTTCTGGTGTTATCGTTCGTTTATCCAACGGGACTTTCACGCGTGCGTGAGCCATTCCAACGATAATAAATGAACTGATCCCAACGATGACACCAATTAGCATCAACAAAATACCTAACCAACTAAATTTTGTGGTTATTAAGGCAATCATGGCACCGACACCTAACGTCATACTTAAAATGCCGCTAGCTATCGCTGATGCCAAACGTTTTGTGCTACGCCAAAAAGTTTCTGTTTCCGCCAAAGTGCGATAATCCCTTTATGGTTGTCAGATGAAATACAATAATTCATCTAACAACTATGGAGGGATTTTTGTATGCCCAGATCTAAACATACGGTACTCGAAAAATTAGCAATCTTAAAGGAACTTACCCAATCAAAAACTGGACTACGG